>JANQKH010000486.1 GCA_028281215.1 Phycisphaeraceae bacterium
CGCGGCGGGCGTCATTTCCGACAGTGTTGAAGACAAACAAGCGTGCGCCAGCGTTGGGGAAGAATCCGTCCCACGGGTCGGTGGTGCTCAGCAGACCGACGGCGTCCGCCGGGCCGAACGAGCCGCCGTTGGCGAATTCGTATGTCACCAGGGCGGAGTTCAGTTTCAGATCACCGATCAAGTCCAGCGGATTGTTGCCTTGGCCGATTTCGACGGCGCCATTCGTGCCGCCGAGCGAAGCAGGAAAGATGTCAGCATCACTTTCGAACGTGAGCACAATAAGATTGGAGGTCTGCGATTCGAGAACCGTGAGCGACCCGCCTTCGTTGAGGGCGAACACTTCGGGCAGGCCGTCAAACGTGGCCGTACCGGCCGCATTGATCCCAACGCCGGGATGGTTGGAGAATCGAAAGCTGTACGTGCTGCCATCGGTCACCAGAGGCAAGGCCGACGCAGGCGATGCAGCCATGACCGTCAAACAGCCAATCACTGCCAGGCACAACCATTGATCAGTTCGCGATACATTGAACATGATGATTACTCCTCCAAGACACAGAAATTAGCCCACAAGCACGCCCAGCCTTACTGAATGGTCATGGGTCGGGAAAGAGGTGGTCCCAGCACTTTCCCTTCATCTGTGCAAGAATAGCAAATCCAAAGCCAAAGACCAAGGAGAAAACAGAGCAGGGACAAATCGAAGGCTGGTTGTCCATGACGGACTGGACGTTGTCAAAATGTGGAATTTTTGGACGGCCTTCACTGATCAAGTTGCTTTTTTGGCAGGGCTTGCAATAATGCCGGACTACCCCCAACCCCGGAAATTTGGCTTTTTCAGGAGTGTTTCATGGCTATTCGGATCAAGGCTCGCGGCGGCGAATCGGCTGAGCAGATGATGCGCCGCTTCAAGAAAATGTGTGAAAAAGAAGGCCTGACCAAGGACATCAAGCGTCAGGCTTACTTCGAGAAGCCCTCGGAACGCAAACGCCGCGCCCAACGCAAGAGTGCCAAGCGCGTGATGGGTGGCGGTCCGCAACGCGGCGGCAAGCGCTGAACCGCGCGCCTTGTGGCACGCCCCGGCCGTTCAGGTTCCACGCGATCCAATAAGAATCCGCCTGGTTTGTTTGTATGGGTTGGCGGGATTCGTCTAATTTTACTGGTGTTAAGGCTTTTATCAGCCGATGGTTAGCGCAATACCATCGGCTGCTGGTGTAAGTGCCGATAAACAATGCCCTCAGGTTCATTCCAAACAACCTGAGCCATCACGTTAGCAGGAGCGTGGCGCCATGCGTCGTCCCTTTTGGATTATTGTCTCTTCCCTGTTCATGACTGCCTTGCTGCCGACCATCGCGTTGGCCAATGACGACCCATCGACGTCAGCCGGTGGCGCCAGCGCGTCCTTGCCGCCGGCGTACTTCCTCGCGCCGATCGGTGCGGTGGTCGCGCTGATCATGGCGTTTGTGTTTTATAAAGGATTCATGAAGAGCAGCGAAGGTGATGACAATATGGTTCGCATCGCCAAAGCGGTGCGCGACGGCGCGTACGCCTACCTCGGCCGACAGGCGAAAGTGGTTTACATTGTGGTCGCCCTGCTGGCGGTCGTGCTGTTGATCATGGGTTTCGCCGGCTTGCAAACAAAACTGACCTGGCTGGGTGTGGCAGTCGCGTCCATCCTTTCGGGGTTGTGTGGTTTCCTTGGAATGAAGACGGCGACCAACGCGTCGGCACGCACCGCCCACGCTGCCAAGCAATCACTCAACGATGGCTTGCGCGTCGCCTTTCGCGCCGGCGCGGTCATGGGTTTGTGCGTCACCGGCTTTGCCCTGTTGGATGTCAGCGTCTGGTTCCTCGTGCTGTTCATGATCAACGGCGTCGACGCGGCATCGGACCTGGTCAATCTGACCACGATCACACTTAGCTTTGCGATGGGCGCCTCGCTCCAAGCCTTGTTCGCCCGCGTGGGCGGCGGAATCTACACCAAGGCGGCAGACGTCGGCGCAGACCTGGTTGGCAAAGTTGAAGCCGGCATCCCGGAAGACGACGCCCGTAACCCCGCAACGATCGCGGACAATGTGGGCGACAACGTCGGCGACGTGGCCGGCATGGGTGCGGACCTTTACGAGTCGTACTACGGATCGATCCTTGCGGCGATGGCGCTGGCCGCCGCCGCCGTCTCCACGCTCAGCGGCGATATCAACATCGCTCAGGCGACGGGGCTCGTTGTGGCGGCGCCTGCACTGGCCGGGCTCGGCATTATCTGCTCGATTATTTCCATCTTCTCCGTCCGCGCAAAGGAAAACGCATCGTTCGCGCAACTGCTCAAGAGCCTGCACGCGGGCGTGTGGCTTAGTTCCGCGCTGATCGTTGGCGGTTCGGCCGCCCTACTCTATCTTCTGTTGGGCGATGTTACCGTCGTGAAATGGTACGGCGTGTGGGGTTCGATCGTTTCCGGTTTGCTCGCCGGCCTCGTGATTGCTTGGGGCACGGAACGTTACACCAGCTACGAACACAAACCCACGCAGCGCATCAGTGAACAAGCGAAGATGGGCCCCGCGACAGTCATTATCTCCGGTATTGCTGAAGGCATGATCTCCACGTGGATTCCGCTGATCACGGTGGTTGTTGCGATTGTCTGTGCGTTCAGCTTCGCAGGCGGTGGCGAGCACTTCCTGCTTGGCGTGTTCGGCGTCGGCATCGCCGCGGTCGGCATGCTTTCCACACTCGGCATCACACTTGCAACCGACGCCTACGGCCCAATCGCGGACAACGCCGGCGGCAACGCAGAAATGACCCAGCAGCCGCCACAAGTGCGCGAACGCACCGACATGCTGGACTCGCTCGGCAACACCACAGCCGCCACCGGCAAAGGCTTCGCCATCGGCTCCGCAGCGCTCACCGCGCTTGCCCTGCTCGCCGCCTACGCGACCACCGTCAAGGAAGCGTTGGCCAAAGACGTGGCATCGATTGATGTTGGCGCGGGTGAAGTCGCGACCTCGGCCGCGTCCATTCCGCAGATCATGGAGTATTACAACGTCACGTTGTTGAACCCGCAGGTGTTGTGCGGCTTGTTCGTCGGCGTGATGCTGGTGATGGTGTTTTGTGCGATGACGATGAACGCCGTCGGACGCGCCGCGTACGCGATGATCGATGAATGCCGCCGACAGTTCGGCATCATGAAAGCCGCGTTCAAAAAGAACGGCATGAGCGATGAAGAACTAGGCGACCCGATGAACTGGCCGATGGAGGTGGAAGCCGAAGGCAAGAGCTATCCGGATTACGCCAACTGTGTTTCCATTTCGACCGGCGGCGCGCTTAAGGAGATGGTCGTGCCGTCACTGCTGGCGGTGATGGTGCCGATCGTCGTCGGTTTGGTGCTCGGCGTGCCAGGCGTAATGGGCCTGCTCGGCGGTACGCTCGTGTGTGGTTTCGCGGTCGCCATCTTCATGGCGAACGCCGGCGGCGCATGGGACAACGCCAAGAAATACATCGAAACCGGCAAGCATGGCGGCAAGGGCTCCGATGCCCACAAAGCCGGTGTTGTCGGCGACACCGTTGGCGATCCGTTCAAGGACACGTCCGGCCCATCGCTGAACATTCTCATCAAACTCGTCAGCGTCGTGAGCGTGGTGTTCGCTGGTCTGATCGTGAAGTTCTCGCCGCACATTACTTCGCTGCTTGGCTTTGGAAACTGATCGCTCTACCCTCAACCTGTGGGACTGTATGACACCTTCCGACCCGCCCATTCGCTGCATCGACTGTGGCGGTGCAATGACCGGTTGGCAAGGCGAGCGATGTTTCATCGCCCACGGATGAAATCTCGAAAACCCGAAATTGAACTGGAAGCCTCGCGGCGGTCACCCTAGCATGTCTGCCCGAAGCTTTAAGCGAAAAAACGGTATGACTGAAAACGAATCCTCCACCTCGCTTTCCGAACTCGGCTTGCCCGTTGAGCCGGACACCACACCCGCCCCGCGGCCGCGTCACATTGCCGACCCCGATCAGGTCCAGCAATTCGTGATCGAGTCGGCGCGATTGATCAGCGATTCACACGGCGAAGATGTGATCGTTTTCGACGTACGCGAACACAGCCAGGTCACCGATTACCTGATCATTGCTTCGGGCACATCTGACCGCCAGATTCGATCGGTCGGCGATGAAATCAGCCAACTCGCCAAACAGCAATACCATCTCGAACGCTTCGGCCGCGATGAAGACGGCCCGAGCAAGTGGCTTGTCCTCGACTTTGTCGATGTGGTCGTGCACCTGTTTGAACCGACCACCCGCGCCTACTACGACCTGGAAATGATGTGGGGTGATGCACCGCGCATCGCATGGCAGCGTGACGGTGGATCGAGGAATTAACCGCTGCCGGCTCGTGATCCACGTTCAGGATTAACGCGACGCCGTCAATCGGCCGATAACCATTATCGGGACGTTTCGACCGCTTGAGGTGCGCGCCGCGATGACGGAAAGTGAAAACCATTCAGGTGAAACGCCAACACCGCGCCATTGGTCGCAGGTCTGGCAGTTGCCGTCCCTGTTGCTGGGTACCGGTCTGTTTGCGCTGGCGGTGTACGTCATGTTGCCCGGCGAGAAGCCGGACGATTTTTACAGCGTGCTCGAGAACGTGAACCTGTCCATTCAGGCACGCGACTTGGAAGGCGCGGAAGAATCGTTGCGCACCTGGCAGCAACCCATCCACGAGCGCGGCAGCGACGAGATCAAAGCCTGGTACGACGAGTTGTGGGGCGACTTGGTCTACTTCCAACAGGCGGCAGGCGGCGGCGAGGCCGGCGCCAACTATGAAATGATCATCACCTACTACAAGGATGCCATCAAGCGCGGCCGACAGATGGATACGATCCATCGCCAGCGCCTCGCCGAAGCGTTAATCGCTTTGGGCAAGGAGGACGAAGCGATCGGCATGTTGGGCGAGTTCAGCGATGCCGCCGCGCGACATCGCCACGCTGTTTTGAGACAGGTGCTCGAACGAAGATTGTTGTCACCGGAAAAAGACGCAGCATCCTTGCAGGCGGCGCTGAATCGTTATCTTGAAGAGCTGAAATCAGAACCGGATGACGCCGTGCGCCGCGAGGGGGAAATCTGGGCGATTGCATTGAAAACCGGTCTGCTGCACGACGCGGGAGATTCGCAGGCGGCGATCAAAGTCATCGAACGCAAGTTGATTTACTTCCTCGACCGCGGCGGCCGAAAGAACACCGGCCCACTCTATGTCATTCGCGGCAAAGCATATCAGCGGCTTGGCGATTTCGAACGCGCCCGCGAGTCTTACGCCATTGCTCAGGACGTTCTGCCGCCTGGCGACGCCCAGCATGCCGACATCCTTGTTGGTTCAGGGCAGATTGAACTGGTGCAAAGCGATGACGTGCGACAGGCGCTGCAACACTTCCGGTCGGCGGAACAGAAGTACCGGCCGCTCGTCGGCGACCCCGTTCACTCGCCGTACTTCGAGGCTTTGATCGGACGCGCCGACTGTGAAGCGCGACTGGGAAAACACGTAGCGGCCGTTGATCATTTGAAGGTCGCTGTGCAATTGATGGTCGAAAGCCAGCGTCCCTCCAAAGACAAACAGGACCGGCTGGTCAACACCACACTTTCGCATCACCTGGCCACCTCCGACGTAG
>JANQKH010000494.1 GCA_028281215.1 Phycisphaeraceae bacterium
GTGAAGAGTACGGCTCCCATGACCAACGTAATGAAACAGTCGCGCAGCACCATGGTCGTGCCGCCAAGGGTGATTTCCAGCTTGACAGTCTGGCCGTTCATTTCAAACGTTTCAGGAATGTGCAACGCAATGGCAAGGGCAATCGCTCCGCGAAGGCCGCCCCAATACATCACGATACGAAACGCCATGCTGACCGCCTGCGACATTCTGCCGGCGACAGGCACAAGGCCGAAAATCACCACCGCCCGGGAGATCAACATCGCACCGATCACCACGGCGAGGATACCGCTGAGTTGTTTGAGTTCCTGAAGGTCCACACTCAGGCCGACGAGCAGAAAGATGAGGGCATTGGCGACGTAGGCCGCGAACTCCCAGAAGTGGTGCATGAAACCGCTGACCGCGGGCGAGATTTTCGTCCGCCCCCAGTTGCCCATCATCAGCCCGGCCATGACCGTCGCCATCACGCCGCTGACGTGCATGTAATGTTCCGCAATCAGGAACGAACCGTATGCGAGCACCATCGTCAATGAAATCTCAATGGCTTCGTCGCTCCGCACGCGCTGCAACAGGGAACCGAAGAGGAAGCCGAGCAACAGACCGACGGCGATTCCGCCTGCGAAGACACGGAAGAACTCGAGAATACCCGACGACAGTGTGCTGGAATCGAACCCCTGACGCACGACTTCAATCAGAATGCCGGCGACGACAATCGAGGTCGCGTCGTTGAACAGGCTTTCGCCTTCGACAAGCACGGTCAGACGTTTAGGCGCGCCCAATTGCTTGAACAGCGCGATGACCGCCACGGGATCAGTTGCACTCAGAATCGAACCCAGGAGCAATGCCGGCGCCAGGTCCATCCCGGTGATCCACGCGATCAATCCACCAATGATGCCGGTGGAAATCAACAAGCCGGGAATCGCCAACGTGAGCACGGGCAGCATATTCTTCTGCAATTGCCGCGCGTGCAGGTTGTACGCCGACTCAAACACCAACGTCGGCAGAAACACAAAAAGGATCGTTTCCGGGGAGATGCGGTAGTTGCCCAGCCCTTTGAGAAAACTGACGTGTTCAAACTGTTCACCCAGTGCCGCCAGCGCCAATCCGACCAGCACCAGCACCACCGTAAAGGGCAACTTGAATCGCTTGCACACAGCGAGCACGGCTCCCGCGATCAGCAACAGCCCGAAGATCGCGCCCACCTGCTCAGGTACTGCGTGGGCCCCCGAATCCGCCGAAGCCAACAACCATGTCCATGTTTGTGACATCCAGATGATCCTCGGCTTCCGAAATCAATCCCAACCGCGTTCATTCGAACCAGACGCGCGAACGCAACGGCAAGGCGCTTTCGACCGGACTGCCGCCGGGCGGCCATGATTCTCACATCGGTCATTGCTGACCATCAACTTGGGGGATGGACCCGCACGAACCACGGAAAGGTGATGTAATTTTTGTCCCGACACAGACGCCCCTGATCGAACCATGTGGCGATGATTGTACCAATCGCCGCCGCGATGTGACGCCCGAATAACCCGGGCGAACGGAACGCCGCGATCTGGATACGCTGCCGCGATCATCGTATCGTGTGCAGCCGATGAATGATCACGCCAACTCATCTCAACCAATCGACCGTCAGTCAATGGACGCGGTCGTTGAAAAGCTTGGCATCCCCCGCTTAAAACGGCACATCTTTCTGTGCTGCGATCAGACCAATCCCAAATGCTGCGACAAAGACAGATCCATCGAGGCATGGAATTATCTCAAACGACGACTGAAGGAGTTGGGGCTTGGCGATCAGGGCGGCGTGTTTCGGACCAAGGCCAACTGCCTGCGTATCTGCGAAGGTGGTCCGATCGCAGTCGTTTATCCGGAGGGAACGTGGTACGGACAATGCGATCCGCCCGTACTTGAGCGCATCATTCAGGAACATTTGATTGGTGGGAAGGTGTTTGAATCACACCTGATCACGCAACGACCATTGACAGGACAACGCGATCGATCATCCGAGTCCGATGCGGGTCATTCAACCTGACCGAGCAGTTGCTTTTTCATTTGGTTGGCGCGCTCGATAATCGCTTCGCTGCGAATGTCATCCACCGGTTCGAGTTCAAAATCCCACTCCAGATGCACGGTCTGATCGGGTAGCGCCTCGGCGATCAGATCCGGGCCTGGCGCCTCCCACCACGGCGCTTTGGCTTCGTGTTTGGTCCAGAGCGGCCGGTAGTAAACCTTGACTTCGATTGCGCCGGAGTCGCTTTCCCGGCTGTCGAGCCGTTCCTGGTCGGTCCACTGACTAATCTCCGCCTCGGTCACACCGAACGCGGCGGCAGCTTGTTGAATACTCATCCAACGCGGCTCGGCTTCGAGGCGCACGTCGTAGACGCCATAGAACCGAAAGGGTACGGTGGCGGGCGTTCGGCCGATCTCTTCATCGTTGAGATAAACGATCGCGCCGGCCGGTTTCGACTTGACGGTGATCAATCGTTCAACACAACCGCCAAGCATACACACCGCGGCGAGGCAGAAAACAATCAGTTGAATGGTGTGGTCCCGCATGATCGCGGGCATTGTACACTTGTGCACAGAGGATCACAGGCATGAGCGATCTGACGCACATAAACAGTCAAGGTGAAGCATCGATGGTTGACGTCGGACACAAGCCGCCGATGCATCGCCGCGCGGTCGCCGAGGGCTTTTTTGTCGCCGATGCGGTCACACTCGACCGATTGTTCGCCGGCGACTTGCCCAAAGGTGAGGCGTTGGGCGTTGCGCGCATTGCGGGCATTGCCGCGGCTAAAAGAACGGATGAACTGATCCCCCTCTGTCACAGCCTGCCGTTGGACCATGCCGCGGTGGCGTTTGAACGGATCGAACCCACCCGGCTTCACGTCACCGCGTCGGCAACCATTACCTCCCGCACCGGTGTTGAGATGGAAGCGCTAACCGCAGTTTCGATCGCCTGTCTGACGCTCTACGACATGACCAAAGCCATCGACCAGTCGCTGCGCATCGAGGGCATTCGACTCGTTGAGAAATCCAAAACGCCGGTTGAGGCAGCCGATCAATCATCGGATTCCGATTGATCGGCGGACATGACCTGCTCCACCGCCTGCCGAATGGTGTCGGCGTCAAACCCACGACGCGCCAAGGCGCCCCAAAGCCGCCGCTTACGCGTGGCGTCGTCGAGCCGGGCCATGGATCGGAGTTTGGATACCGCCAGGCGCACGGCGTCATCCACCAGGTCGGCTTGTTCGCAGGCTTCGGCGACAAGACGATCGATCAGCGAGCGCTCGACGCCCTTTTCGTACAGTTTTGATTTCAGGAGCGCCGGTCCCGCCGGCTTGCGCTTCATTTGATCGTTGACCAACGCGCGGCCGAAGGCCTCGTCATCGAGCAATCCCACTTCGGTGAGCCGTTCGATCACGCGAGCGATCACATTGGGTTCATGCCCTTTGTCCCGCAGCTTTCGGCGAACCTGCTCGGTGCTCAACATCCGCCGACCGAGACTGTTCATCGCTTGGTTCAACGCCTTGCTGAATGCGGCCGCGCCCACCACGCGGTCGGCAAGTTCATCATGCCAATCCGTCCCCACTGCAATGCCCAACTCAATCACCTGACTGTCCGACACTGTGCCGACATACTTGCCATCGACCTTAATGCTGATGCGGGAAGGATCGCGCTTCGTCGGGGTCAGAGCGGTGACGCGTGACATGAACGCATGGTAGCGTGCGGTGACCGAACGTTGGGTTACCCGCCGCGAACCTGGTCTACGATCGCGCGGAACTCGCGCGCCAGTTGGGTTAATCCGGACCAGTCCTGCGCTTTTATCAGCTCCTTTTTGACCAGAGCGGAACCCACGCCAAGGCAGGCCGCGCCTGCTTGGAGCCAGTCGGCGGCGGTGTCGAGATCGACACCACCGGTCGGCGTCAGTTTCAATTGGGGCATCGGCGCCAACAGATCTTTGAAGTATCGCGGGCCGAAATGGTTGGCGGGAAACACCTTGACCAGATCGGCGCCGCC
>JANQKH010000496.1 GCA_028281215.1 Phycisphaeraceae bacterium
TAGGGATCAAAGATGGACGCCACGTCGAGGTCGATCCCCGCGTGGTGTTCCCACACGTTCGACATCGGCAGACTGATGTACGACGCGAACGCACCGGGACGGTTGACGCCGACGCCACTGGTGTGTGCGCACAGGTGTCGTCTGCCCGCCATGCAGTTGCGGCAGCGGCCGCAGACCACGTGGCCTTCGCCGGAGACGATTTGCCCCGGCTCGAAGTCGATCACGTTGGAACCTACCTCGACGATTTCGCCGACGAACTCATGTCCGACGGTCATCGGCACGGGAATCGTCGCCTCCGCCCAGGCGTCCCATTTGTAAATATGCACATCCGTGCCGCAGATGCCCGTCTTGAGCACACGAATCAGCACGTCGTTGATGCCGATTTCAGGCACCGGCACCTCTTCGAGCCAGATGCCCTCGCGTGATTCCTTCTTGACCAGAGCGGGCATGGTTTTCATGAGCAATCTCGTGGGAACAGTCGCGGGTGTGGAACGGCAAGTGTAGGTTACGGCAGGGCGGGTGACTACCGCCGGTGATAGGAAACGTGGCTCGGGCAAGCGGGGCCCATGAGGACGGCCGTCCAACTTGGCAAGGACCGCCAGGTTGCTATACTACCCGGCTCGCTTTGCGGCGGCGAAGAACGTGATTCACGTCTGTTCGCAAAGTGCCCAACCCCCGATTTTGCCAGAGGCTCGCCATGTACGCGATCATTGAAGATTCCGGCACGCAGATCAAGGTCTCCGAAGGCGATGAAATCAAGGTCGCCATCCGTGATTTGCCGGAAGACGTCGCCACCGTCGTCTTCGACAAAGTTCTGCTCGTCAAAGGTGACGATGCCGAAGCCAACGTCGGTGCTCCTTACGTCAGCGGCGCGAAGGTGACGGCTGACATTCTCGAACAGGATCGCACAAAGAAAATCCGCGTGGTGAAATTCAAACGCCGCAAGGGTTACCTTCGCCGCAAGGGGCACCGCCAGGATTACCTGAAGGTCAAGGTGACTTCGATCGATTCCTGATCGGATGCCAACCCATATAGACAGATCACTGAACGAAAACGACGCCCTTCAGCGTCGTTTTTCGTTGGGGTTACGCGTCCTGTTTGCGGTACAAATCCAGGTAAAACTCCAGCAATTCCTTGTCGCCATGGGTTTTGGAGCGCGTGTGTTGGAAGGCGAAGCGTTCGAAAATGTCCAGGGCGCTGTCCTTCTCGAATCGCGTGTCCAACCGCAGTTTCAGGTAGTTGTGGTACGTGCAGTGATAGAGCGCCGTTTCGAGCAGCTTAACCGCCACTTCGTTCTGCGGGAGGCTGGGGTCGACACGCAAGCGGCGAATCTCAGCGGTGTGGCCTTCGTCCCGCGTCACGCCAATCATGCCGACGACTTTGCCGTCATATTCTGCGACCCAGAAGTGGTTGGCGTCGTCGCTGAAAAAAGCTTCGCCGATGTTTTCGATGTCGGCGCCGGTGTCTTTGGGGTCCAGTTGACCGTCCAGCAGGCCTTCGGCGTAAAGCCATGCGACAGCCGGCTGATCGTGGCCCTGATACGAGCGCACGTTCACCTGATCTGGCTGGAAGGTGGATTCCCCTGACGTCATCCGATGATCCTCACATCAATGCACGTAGTTTAGCAACCTGAAAACAGGATGAGGCGATGGCGACTCGATTGCTTTGGTCGATCCACTCTCGTGTAGGTGATACCTTGCCTTCCGTTAGAATGGCCTGAACTCGCGTGGAGCCCGGCATGCTTCGAGGACAGTCACGTCACAGACTTGCTATCGCCTCTGTTCTTATCGCAATGATGGGTGCCGCATCGGCCCAGTCCGCCGTGCAGTCTTCCGGCGTCGACTTCAAACGCGATGTGCAACCGATATTCGCACAGCATTGCGTCCAATGCCACGGACCTGAAAAACAAAAGGGCGGCCTGCGGCTCGACACCCGCGCGGCGCTGATCGGCGGCGATTCCGGCAAGGTCATTCAACCCCAGAACAGCAACGGCAGCCTGCTCATTCAGATGGTCACCGGCAAGGTCGAACTCGACCCGGATGCGATCATGCCGCCCAAAGGCAAACGGCTGACACCGAAGCAGATCGACACATTGCGGCAATGGATCAAGCAGGGCGCTGATTGGCCGAAGGATGCCGACGGATCACCGGCGCGCAGTTCCCATTGGTCGCTGCAGCCGCTCACCAAAACGAAGCCGCCGTCGCCGGTTTTCAAGGATTGGCATCGCAATGACATTGATCTGTTCACTGCGTCGAGATTGAAAGCGAAAGGATTGGCGCCGGCAAAAGCCGCATCGCGCCGTGCGTTGATCCGTCGTCTCAGTTTCGACCTGATCGGTCTGCCGCCGTCGCCGCAGGAGATTAATGCGTTTGTCAACGATACCAGACCCGGTGCGTACGAACGGCTCGTCGATCGTCTGCTCGCCTCACCGCATTATGGCGAACGCTGGGCCCGGCATTGGCTGGACGTGGTGCGCTTCGGCGAAAGTCACGGCTTTGAATACAACCAGCCGCGCAACAATGCATGGCATTACCGCAACTGGGTCATCGAAGCACTGAACAACGACTTGCCGTACGACAAGTTCGTACGCATGCAACTGGCGGGCGATGTGCTCGCGAAAGACGACCCGACGATGGTCGCCGCGACGGGTTTTCTGGTCGCCGGTCCGCACAACACCACGCTGCCGTCCAGCCAGAACATGCGCAAAACGATGAAGCAGGATGAGTACGAGGATCTAGTCGGCACGATCGGGCAGACGTTTCTGGGCTTGACCATAAACTGTGCGCGATGTCACTCGCACAAGTTCGATCCTATTTCATTGCGTGAGTATTACAGCTTCGTCGCCGCAGTGGCGGGCGTCGCGCCGGGTGAACGGACCGTGCAGGGCGGCGGTAAGGACGCGGAGAAAACCAAGGCAATCGCGGAATTGACACGGCAACGTGATGATTCGCTCAAGCAGTTGCGTGCATTGGAATCAGACGCACGGCAGCGCGTGCTCGCTGCACGCAAGAAAGGCGAGGCCGACAAGCC
>JANQKH010000527.1 GCA_028281215.1 Phycisphaeraceae bacterium
CGGGCTTGGCGCGGCCGGTGCCCTGAACCAATCGATATCGCTTGTTGTTTTCCAAGCCGAAGAACTGCTCGGCCTTACCGCCGGGCCATTGCACGGTCGCGCTCTGGACTTCTTTTCCCTTTCCGAGGCCGAAGTGCAACCATTTGCTGTTCTGCGAAAGGAACGCTTCGCCGGCACGCAACGTGGCGACAAGCGGACGATCATCGCCGCGCAATTTGAGCGTGACCCGCGCGCCGATCGCATCCCGATTAGTCGTGCGCCCGTTGCCTTGCAATCGAAGCATCAGAAAGTCATTTCCGTTGTTGGATTCATTGCGCATGAATCGGACCTGAGGTCCGGTGCGATTTGTGATCCACAGATCGACATCGCCGTCATGGTCCCAGTCGGTCAGGGCGATACCCCGCCCGTCATCGGCATAGTCCATGCCGCTGACACCGGACACATTGGCAAAGCGCCGGCGTGAGCCGGTGTTGAGGTACACGCAGTTGCGCTCATGGCCGCTCCAGGACATGCCACTGCTGATCAACTTGAGTAACTGGCGCTGCGCCTCGTGGAATCCCTTTGCGTCCTTGTACAGATCCAATTTTGCCGGTGAATGCGACACGACCTGCCGCCACCAGAAACTTCACAAATCGTCATTCAGTTCGTTGGTCTGCCAACCGTTGGCGATGGCAATATCCAGCCAGCCGTCGTTGTTCAGGTCGACAAACTGAGACGCCCATGACCAGCGGCCCATGGTCGTGCCCGACGCGATGCTCACGTCGTCGTAGCCACCTAACGCGTTCCGCTGAAACAGGCTGTTACCGCGCGCCAGGTATTGAAACGCCTTGCGCGTTTCATTGAAGTCTTTCACTCGAAACCGCGGCTGTGACGTGATGCGGAAGCCGGCCGAACTGAACATGTTGCTCACGTAAAGGTCCATCAGGCCGTCGCGGTTGGCGTCGCCGAACGCCACCGACATACCGAAGGAGCGATCGCGCACGTTGGCCTGCTTGGCGACATCCTTGAATCGGCCTCCGTCATTCTGATACAGGTTGTTCGGCCCGAAGTCGTTGGCGACGTAGAGATCGAGATCGCCATCGTTGTCGACATCCTCCCACGCGGCGGCGAAACTCCACCGCCTGTTGTTGTGGTTCAGCCCAACGTCATCGGTGACATCCTTGAAGACCCATTCGTCAGCCGTCTGGCCGTCATTGCGCCACAACATGTTGCGGCCGCCATTGGTCGCGTTGAAGTAGGGCACCGGTTGGGCCAATTCGTTGGGATCAGCACTGGGCGAAAAGTAGATGCAGACATAGAGGTCGAGGTCGCCGTCGATGTCATAATCCGCTGCGGCAAGGGAAAAGCCCGGCCGTTTGAGCGGTAACAATCCTTTTCGCGTGAAGACACCTTTGCCGTCGTTGTTCATGAGCATGATGTGCGCGTCGGTGGTCAGCGCCAAATCTTGATCACCGTCGTTGTCGAGGTCGATGAACAAGGCCGAACGTGTTGGCTCCAGCCAATCCACACCGGCGGCGGCGGACACATCGCGGGCCGAACCGTCGCCATTCTGAACAAACAGTCGATTGGGCAGCCCCGAACCCTGGCAAACGTACACATCGTCCAATCCATCACCATTCACGTCGCCGACCGCCAAGCCTTGGTGCCCGAATGTCTGCAGACCCAGGTTGCGATCCAGCCGGCTGATCCAATCGTGACTGCCGATCTTCAACTGCTTGGCAAACGACGGGTTGCGGCCGAGCACGGCCTCACTGCAATCACTGAGCAGCCGTCCCGTTGCCGTTACCGTTGTGACCCGTTCATATGACGACACCTTGATCTGATCGATCTTCAGGACATTGTTGACCCGTTTCCACTGAATCGCCCACGTGGCGTTCTGCTGAATCGATCGATCATCGAAGAAGCCGACGCCTTCTATCAGAACCTCTGTTCGGCCGGCGAAGTCCGTCGGTGTGACACCGACCGTCTTGAACTTCACTCGCACCTTGCTCGCACCTTGCCACGGTTTGGTCCACGCCGCAATTGCTTCTGCGAACCCTTTGCCACCGGTGTGCGCCGCATCCGCAGCATCGCCTCGCTCCACCTTTGTGTTCGTGTCGCTGTATACCGCAACAAACTTGTTGGGAATCAGCGAACCACCCTTGTAGGATTCAGAAGCTAGGCCAAGCAAGGCTGCTTCGTCCGCCTGCTCGGCGACAGCTTTGGCGAGCACTTTCAATCGCCCGTTCACCTCGTCATGGAATGCTTCTGAATCCCAGCCGTCGCGGCGGGGATCAACCATGCGCTTGGCGTCGGCGACGTCGCCGATGGGTGCGGGCTGATCGACGGTTGGCGCCTGTGACCAGCCTGTCGGCGTCAAGGCCAACACCGCCAACACAGCGCCCATCGCCCATCGCCATTGTCCTGGATTGAACCTGTCCGTCATGTCAATCGCCTCCCTGAAGCCCTATTGGTACGAATATCGGGTCAATCGGGATCAAACGAAAGAGCCAACCAATGACAACGTGCCATGGCTTTGCAAAGCCATGGCACGCTGGAGTTTTCGGACGTTCTGCGGACAAATGCCGCAGGTGAATCAAGGTCGGGTCACACGATCAGGCCACACGGCGGCGGCGCTTGATCAGGCCGAGGCCTGCCATGCCCAACAGAGCGATCGATGCCGGTTCCGGCACGTGCGGGATGATCGCCACGCGTGACGATGAACCATCCACGATACCCGCGAATTCGCTGAACACAACCTGGCCATTGAGCAGACCCACGACCGTCAGGTCGTCATCGCGACCGCCACAGCAGTCGGTGCGGCCGTGCAGCACGACGCCAGTGATGTCAAACGCGCCGGCAAGGTCGATCTGAAAAACATCAGGAATGGTGATTTCACCCTGCACTTCCGAATGCCAGACCGAACCGTTGCCAAACGAGCCATCGGTGTTGCCGTCATTCGCGTCACCCGGGACCGTACCAAACGTCGAACCTGAAGTATCACCTGGCGTGTCCTGAATACCTCCATCCACACCAGTCGGATACGACGCCACACCACCTTGAGACTGCTCAGCCCGGTTGATGCCCGTGCCAAACTCAAACGCTTCCACCTCAGCCAAGTGCCAATCAGCCGCTCCATCAGGATCGCCATTCGTGTGGATAACTTGAAGTTGATCGATGACCAACGCGTTCGCCGACGTGGCAAACACAAAAGCGACGGCAACCGCCGTCAGAATGCTCAATGAACGAATCATGGGTTTCTCCTTGCTCTATGAAAAGTAGTTCAAGTGCGTGATAAGATGTCTGGCGATGGCCAGTGGTGTTAAGAAGATACCTCCAATTGGCGTGGATGTCAACATTAATATAAGTTAATTATAAAATTG
>JANQKH010000416.1 GCA_028281215.1 Phycisphaeraceae bacterium
AGCATCTGCCAGGCGTCGGCGAGGTCAATGCGCCAATCGAGCCCGATCACGTCGCCGCCCGCTTCTTTCATGAGCGGCAACAGGCAGGGGTTGCCCGTAGCGAAGTTGATCACCGGAGGCTTGGGCGCGTCATCGTTCGGCGCTCTGACGCCGGCAATCAACCGCTTCACATGCGGCATGACGTATTGCCGGTAGTCGTCCGGACTCAACGAGCCGGCCCAACTGTCGAACACCTGCACCGCGTCGGCGCCGGCAACGACCTGTTTGTTCAGGTATTCAATCAGCATGTCAACCAGCCGGTCCATCAGCGTGTTCCAGCAGACTTCGTCGCGGTACATCATGGTTTTGGTGCGTGAGTAGTTCTTGCTCTTGCCGCCTTCGATGAGGTAGGACGCGATGGTGAACGGAGCACCGCAGAAGCCAATGAGCGCGATGTCAGGGCGCAACGCTTTGCGCGTGATGCTCAGCGCTTCGTAGACGTAATGCAGGTCATCGGCGGTTCCGTTGGCGAGGCGTTTGATGTCATCCCGGTCGCGGTAGGGATTATGGATGACCGGCCCGTCGCCTTTGACGTACTCGAGTTTGAAACCAAGCGGTTCAACGATTGGCAGGATGTCAGAAAAGATGATCGCGGCATCGGTGCCCAATCGATCGACCGCCATCAGTGTGACATCGGCGCACTTTTGCGGATCATGGCAGAGGCCGAGCAGCGTGATGCCCTTGCGGATCGCACGGTACTCGCGTTGATACCGGCCAGCCTGTCGCATGATCCACACCGGTGTGTAAGGTGTGGGTTCGCAGCGGCACGCTTTCATGAAGACGGAGTCTGCGATTGTGGGGTGCGCGCGGTCACCGGCGCCAGGTGTGGCTAAGCCGCGCGCGGCAGGCCATGTCATGTCGGTGCGAACCCAAGCGTTTGTGTCAATGTCGTTCTCGACGGCAGTACGTTTCTTGTCGAGCAAGTCTTTGCTTCGTCGGGCCGATTCACGCACGAGCGGCAACATGTGTGGCGCATCGGGTTCGTAATCGACCTTCAAGCCGTGGTCTTGAATCGCTTCGGTGCAGACCGGGCCGACAGATGCGATGTAGACACGCTTGAAAGCCTCGCGCAAGGTGTCTTTTTTGTCCTGTTGTTCAGCGAACTCGAAAAGGTGATACACCTGTGTCGCGCTGGTGAACATCGCGACGTCGAGTTCGCCGGCGACGAGGCCGTCGAGCGCAGCCTGTAGCAGCGCGGTGTCCTCCGGCAACGCCCATTGATAGACCGGCACGCGAAACACCTCAGCTCCACGAAGCTCCAATGCTTCGACCAAACGCTTGTTGGTCATGCCGTACTCCTGCACGGCTATGCGCTGGCCTTCGATCGACCCGTCTACATCCAGCGTTTCGAGCAGATCCTGCCACGTGTTCGGTTCCGGCACGACGATATCGGGCTTGATCTTGTACTCGCGAAACGCTGCAACTGGCTTGGGACCGCGAGCGATCGTTGTGACATCATTTAGAGCTGACTTGAATTCATCGAGCGAGTGTTCCTGCCCGATCGCATCGAACATGATGCGTGTACCGATACCGGTGAGGAAGATGGCCGAGTCAATGTTGCCATCAAAAAGGCGAACGGCGAATTCGAGCGCTTCGTCCTGCCGCTCCTTGGGAACCTCACGCATGGACGGCGCGGAATGCGCGACGCCACCGTGGCGTTCAATCAGCGCGCACATTTCACTCGCGCGGCGGCTTTCAAAGGTAACGACGTTGAGACCGTGGAAGGTGGTGGGCATGGGTACTTGGTGATTTGGCAACTGGATGATCGGGTGATTGATCATGCGATTCGCCAAATCACCAGGTCGCCAAAATCAATTGCTTGTGGAGTAGTGTCTATTTGATACCAAGGAGACGAATCACTTCATCCAAATCCTTATCCCCCCTGCCGGACAGGTTCATCACGACAACCTGATCACGGTCGAGTTCGGCGGCAAGTTTGAGCGTGTGCGCCAAAGCGTGGCTTGACTCCAGCGCGGGAATAATGCCTTCGAGTTTGGTGAGCTGTTGAAACGCTTCGAGCGCATCGGCGTCGGTGACGTTGGTGTACTGCACGCGGCCGGCATCGTGCCAGTGGCTGTGTTCGGGGCCGACGCCGGGGTAGTCGAGGCCTGCGGAGATTGAATGCACGTCGGCGG
>JANQKH010000419.1 GCA_028281215.1 Phycisphaeraceae bacterium
GGGGTGGTATTTGTGGTCAGCGGCGCGGCGTCTTTCACGGCCGGCAGATCAATGCGTTTAACCAGTTTGTCGAGCACGCCGTTGATGAACGACGGGCTGCGCTCGGCGCAGAACTCTTTGGCGAGGTTGACCGCTTCACTGATGGCGACCTTGGCAGGCGTGCGGCCGGTGGTGATTTCGTGGTACGCCAGTCGAAGCAACGCGCGGTCGAGCGGGGGCTGCCGGTGCGCCGGCCAATCGGGCGCGAGTTGGGTGGTCATCGCGTCGCAGTCGGCATACGTCGCCCAAGCGTCGGTGGCAAGTTGGAACGCCCGCTCGCCAAGCGCGGGCGAGCCGGTGTCGGCGCATACATCGTCGCGAATGGCGTCTCGGTCATCGTCGCCGCGCAGGTCAAACTGATACAACACCTGCATCGCATAGCGACGAATGTCATGCTGCGTGGGCGCGGCGGAGGTTTCGCTCGGGCTGGACATGCGGGGAGTGTAGGGACGAATGCCGCGCCGGACAACGCTGTGCCGAACAGCCCGCGCCGGGCAAGTCATAACGTCTTGAAGAGATTCACCATTTCAATCGCGGCAGTCATCGCTTTGGCGCCCTGGTTGCCCTGCTTGGAGCCGGCGCGTTCGATCGCCTGTTCGAGGGTGTCCGCGGTGATCACGCCGAATATCGTGGGCACACCGGTTTGCATCGCCACCTGCCCGACGCCCTTGGCCGCTTCGCCGGCCACATAATCGTAGTGCGACGTCGCGCCGCGGATCACACAACCGAGGCAGATCACCGCGTCGAAGGCGCCGCTCTCGGCCAACCGTTTGGCAGTGACGGGAATCTCAAAACTGCCAGGCACGTGCACGACGGTCAGCGCATCGGTGTCGCCGCCAAGCCGGGCATAAGTGTCGACAGCAGCATCGAGCAGCTTGCCGGTGATGAAGTCGTTGAACCGCGCGACAACCAGCGCGATCTTCGCTTCGCGCGCCAGCATGTCGCCTTCGTGTGTCGTGGGCATGGATAATTCTCAACTTTGAGGGAACGGAACATTCTACCACATCACCCCGTACCTGCCGCGTCCTATAATCGCCCGGCAATAGGGTCAACCTCGATGGCGGAATATGGACATTGCGCGTTGTGCGGCAGGGAGGCGAAACTGACCTTCCACCATCTGATTCCGCGCACGTTGCACCGCAACAAGTGGTTCAAAAAACAATACACTCGCCAGCAAATGAGTAGTGGGATCGATGTCTGCCGCGAATGCCATGCCGCCGTGCATCGTATCGCCGACCACAAGCAACTTGGTCGCGAGTATTTCACGCGGGAGCGTCTGCTCGAACATCCGGAGTTGGCGAAGTTCATCACTTGGGTCCGCAAGAAGCGCGTGCGCAACCACGGCCGGTGACGTCTAATCAACTATCACATCCGATTGCAATGGCCGATTATGAATATTGGCATCGTGTTAAGATATTCTCCATGGTCTCAAGCTACTCCATTCGCTGGTTGATCCTATTGTGCCTACTGGTGTTTGTTCCGTTGGTTCGTGCGGAAGAGGCGTCATCAACCCGGAAGCAGGCGGACCGGTTGTTCTTCACGAAGGTTCGGCCGTTGCTCGCGGCCAAATGTCTTGGGTGTCACGGCGACGACGAAAAAAAACTGAAAGGCGACCTCGATCTGCGCACCCGTGATGCTGCATTGAAGGGTGGTGAAAGCGGCGCCGCGATTGTGCCCGGCAATGCCGGCAAGAGCTTGCTGCACCTGGCGGTGACGTGGAAGGATGAAGAACTTCAGATGCCGCCGAAGGAGCGCAATCGATTGACCGCCGACGAGGTGGTGTTGATTCGCCAATGGATTGACGCCGGCGCGCCCTGGCCGACCAAAGCCGATCCCGCTTGGTCCAGCGACGATCCGAACGCGGTCACCGTCAAAACATCAGGCGGGCTTTCTGCGAACTGGACGAATCGAAAATACAAGCCGGAAGATCTATGGGGTTATCAGCCGGCCATGCGACCCGATGTGCCGTGGGGTGCAACATCGCCGGACGCGCAGACGAAGAAGTACCAGGCGATTAACGCGTTCATCATGCGGAAG
Source organism: Phycisphaeraceae bacterium (assembly GCA_028281215.1). Taxonomy (GTDB): domain Bacteria; phylum Planctomycetota; class Phycisphaerae; order Phycisphaerales; family Phycisphaeraceae; genus JANQKH01. The sequence goes on from JANQKH010000419.1 coordinate 2,077, forward strand.
TTGAACAAAGCGGGATTCGCGCCGGCGCCTCTGGCCGATCGACGCACATTGATTCGCCGATTGACCTATGACCTGACCGGTTTACCGCCCACGCCCGCCCAACTGCATGCGTTTCTTAATGACAAGTCAGCGGACGCCTACGAAAAGCTGGTCGACCGCTTGCTCGCCAGCCCGCGTTACGGCGAACGCATGGCCCAGCATTGGCTTGACGTTGTGCGCTATGCGGATACCGCCGGGTTCTCGAACGATTACGATCGCCCGCACGCCTGGCGTTACCGTGATTACGTCATTCGCGCGTTCAACAATGACAAACCGTTCGACCAGTTCATCACCGAACAGATCGCCGGCGATGAACTGTTTGACGCGGAGCGGAAGGACCGTGAACTGTTGATCGCATCAGGTTTTCTACGCATGGGCCCGTGGGAACATACGGGCATGAGTGTCGCGGCGATCACGCGTCAGCAGTTTCTTGATGACGTGACCGAAGGTGTCGGTCGAACGTTTCTGGCGACGGGTATGAGTTGTTTCAAATGTCACGACCACAAGTTCGATCCGCTGCCGACGCGCGACTATTACCGCATGCAGGCGGTGTTCGCGCCGATTGAGTTTGCCGATCGCAAGGTCGCTTGGTTGAAGTCGGAGAACACGAAAGCGGTGAAACCGTTCACCGATCGCATTCGCCGGTTGCAGAAGGACCAGGGGCTTGAACTGATCGTGCCGGAGGGCGCGACCGCTAAGGAGCGCGAAGAGGGGTCGCTTGGTGTGAAGAAGGTGAAGCGCAAGCGCGGGCAGATTCTCCAGCGGCTGGTTAAAGCCGATCAGCCCTTGGCGTTTTCCGTGCAGAGCAAGTCGGGGCAGAAAATACAGATTCTCAAAGGCGGTTCACTGGAGTCGCCGGGCGAGATGGTCGGGTCCGGCATTCTCAGCGCGATGGTGCGCACGTATAACGAGGACGAGCACTGTGCGCTGGCTGACCGTTTGGTGCCGGAAACCAAGGAGAACCGTCGCACCGCGCTGGCCAAATGGATAGCCTCTGGCGACAACCCGCGCACGGCGCGCGTCATGGTCAACCGCATCTGGCAGATGCACTTCGGGCGCGGCATCGTCGAAACCGCCAACGACTTCGGCGTCATGGGCAAGAAACCGTCGCACCCGCAACTGCTCGATTGGCTGGCGCATCAGTTCGTCGATGACGGCTGGTCCGTCAAAAGAATGCACAAGCGGATCGTGATGTCGCAGGCGTATCGCCGTTCGAGTCAGCACCCGGCAATGTCGCAGATTCGTGAAAAGGATCCGAGCAACGCGCTGCTGGCTTACTTTTCACCCCGCCGACTGACCGCGGAGGAGATTCGCGACAGCATGCTGGCGATGTCCGGCGAACTGAATCTGGAGATGGGCGGGCTGCCCGCGCGGCCGGAGATCAATCTGGAAGTTGCGATGCAGCCGCGGCACATCATGGGCTCGGTCGGCCCGGCGTACCAGCCAAACCGCACGCCTGCGCAGCGCAACCGCCGCACCATTTACGTGATGCGTATTCGCACGCTGCTCGACCCGATGCTCGAAGTGTTCAACAAACCGGGTCCGGATGTGTCGTGCGAACGACGTGATCAGAGCAACGTGACCACGCAGGTGTTCGCGCTGTTCAACGGCCAAAACAGCTACGACCGCGCGCTGGCGATGGCGGCGCGGCTGGAAGAACAAACAGACGAAGCGGAAAAACAGGTCAACCGCGCCTTCGCGTTCGCCCTCGGCCGCTACCCGACACCCAAAGAACGCCAGCGCTGCCTCGATCACCTGGCGAAGATGACCAGGCATCACCAGAACACGAAGCCGGTCCGCGTGGATCCGCCGAAATTTATCGTGCGCACCATGGTGGAGGAAATGACGGGCTTGAATTTCAGTTGGCGGGAAGAGTTGGATGTGTATCAGAATTACGTACAGGACTTAAAGCCATGGGACGTGAAGCCGGCAACGCGCGCGCTGGCGGATTTGTGTCTCGTGTTGATGAATGCGAATGAGTTTGTTTACGTCTATTGATTCGAGGTTTGCCATGACACTCGACATGAACCTCATGGTGATGTATTGCGAAGACATTGAAGCCGCGCGGCAGTTCTATGGTCGTGTCGGTATTCCGTTTGAATTGGAAAAGCATGGCAATGGGCCGGAGCACTTCGCCGCGAAACTGGGTCAGACCGTGTTGGAGTTGTATCCCCGCCGAAACGGAAAGTCGCCCTCGACGGTGCGCATCGGATTCGTTGTGGACGACTTGACAAGTGTGATCGAAACGATGCGCGGCGCGGGAGATACGATTGCGACAGAACCCGCAGATTCGCCTTGGGGACGCCGCGCGGTGGTCAAAGACCCCAACGGTAATGCAGTCGAACTGATTCAAAAGACGGACTTGGAACCATGACTCAAACGGCAAACACATTTGATCGTCGCGAGGTCCTATATGGCCTCGGTGCTACGATGGGTACTGTCGCGTTCAACGCCTTATTGCAGGCAGATGCGAAGTCGGTAAAGAAGGTCGCGGGGCCGTTAGCCCCAAAGCAGCCACATGTTGCCGCCAAAGCCAAACGCTGCATCATGCTTTACATGGCCGGCGGGCCGAGTCACATTGACACGTTTGATCCAAAGCCGAAGCTCAAGTCGCTGCACCTGAAGGAATTCAAACGAAGCGGCAAACTCGTGTCGGCGATGGCGTCGGGTAAACGTTACTACGTGCAGAGTCCGTTCAGTTTTGTCAAAGCGGGCAAGTCCGGCGCGGACGTGTGTGAACATTGGAAACACCTGGCCGGCGTCGCCGACGACATCTGTTTTTACCGCGGCTGTGTCGGCGAATCGATTAACCATCCGACCGCCAACTATCACATGAACACGGGCAACCGCTTCGGCGGCGATCCGGCGATCGGCGCGTGGGTCAGCTACGGGCTTGGTACGGTGAATCAGAATCTACCTTCGTTCGTGGTGCTGCCGGAGGTGGCGTTTCCGCAGGGCGGAGCGGCGAACTGGTCGAACGGTTTTCTGCCGCCTTACCATCAGGGCACGCCGTTGCGTGCCGCCGGTTCGCCGATTCTTGATCTGCATCCGCCCAAGGGTGTGACGCGCGAGCATCAGCGAGCCAACCTCGACCTACTCAACGACCTGAACAAAGCACACGCCCAGCGGCATCCGCAGCAAGCCGACCTCGCGGCGCGGATGGCGAACTATGAATTGGCGTTCCGCATGCAGATGCAAGTGCCGGACATCATCGACCTGTCCAAAGAAAGCGAAAAGACCCGCGCCATGTACGGCGTCGGTGGCGAACTGACCGACGACATGGGCCGGCGATGCCTGCTGGCGCGCCGACTGGTCGAGCGCGGCGTGCGGTTCGTGCAGGTTTACACCGCCGGGTGGGACAGCCACGACTACATCGAACGCGCGCACCGCCGGCGCATTCAATCGGTGGACCAACCGATCGCTGCGCTGATCAAGGATCTCAAACAGCGCGGCATGCTCAAGGATACACTTGTCATCTGGTGCGGCGAGTTCGGTCGATCACCGGACAACGGCGTCCGCGGCGGCATCAAGTTCGGGCGGGATCACAACGCCAAAGCGATGCCCATGTGGTTCGCCGGCGGCGGGGTCAACGCCGGTCATACCATCGGCGCGACCGATGAGTTGGGCTACGAAGCGGTCAAAGATGCACATCCGATTCGCGATGTGCACGTGACGGTGTTGCGCCAGTTGGGGCTCGACGACAACCGCTTGACCTATTTCCATGCGGGGCGGTTCAAACAGTTGTCACAGACCGGCGGTGAAGTGATTGAACCGTTGATCAGTTGATGCCGATGACCGGCGCGTGATTGATCTACTGAAGGATTTCCAGTTCCACGCGGCGAGGAATATCAGCGCGTGGAACTG
>JANQKH010000677.1 GCA_028281215.1 Phycisphaeraceae bacterium
AGCATGCGCAGGTAGTCTTCGCCGAAGCGTTCCGCAGGATCGCCGATCGCGCGGAGCACGCCTTGCTTGAGGTCATCCACGCCGCCGACGTAATCGATGATGCGTTGTTCATCATGATCGGCCAGCGGATCCTCGAATAGGCCGTTGATGGTGAAGTCGCGCCGCTGGGCGTCGTTTTCGGCGTCGGTGAACGCCACCTCGCTCGGCCGACGACCGTCCTCATAGCCCGACTCGGCCCGGAATGTGGCGACCTCCACCTGTTCGATGCGTTTCCTGCCGGTGTCGGGATCGATTTCCTCCTCGCGCATGCGCACCAGCACCACGCCGAACGCTTCGCCGACGTATCGGCTGTGTTTGAACAGCTCGCGCACACGCTTCGGCTCGGCGTCTGTCGCCACGTCGTAATCCTTCGGTGTCAGTTTGAGCAGCTCATCGCGCACACAACCGCCGGCGAAATACGCGAGGTGACCGGCATCCCGCAATCGCTCCACAATCCTCACCGCAGCCCGGCGAGCAGGTGTGTCCAAGGGCGTATGCTGCATGGGGAGATTGTAGGGAGCGAAGGCGGAATGCGAAGATTGGAGAACTGAAAGCGGAACGGTTGAGCGGCGACAGGCGATGCACCGTCATCCATCCGCGTCCAGTTTTGCATTCCTCATCTGTTTCCGTTCTCCTACCTTCATGCCTGAACAACTCGACAAACCCAAAATTCTCATCCAACTCGATTCCGATCCGCACCCAAGCGTGTTTGATCGTGTTGTCGCGATCGACAGCGGTGTGGACCAACTGTTTTCCTACGGGAACGTGAGTGTTGATGACATTGAAGGTCTCGTGCACGGTGCGATTTTTACGCGCGGGCCCAAGGATCTCGCCCACACCGCAATTTTTGTGGGCGGCAGCGATGTCACCACCGGCGAAGCGATTCTCAAGAAGGTACGCAAGACGTTTCTTGGGCCGCTTTCCTGTTCGGTGATGCTGGATGCGAACGGAGCAAATACGACAGCAGCGGCGGCGGTGCTTCGCGCGGGCAGGCACATTCAACTCGACGGCGTCAAGGCGCTCGTCCTCGGCGGCACGGGGCCGGTCGGGCAGCGGGCGGCCCGGTTGCTCGCGCGCGAAGGCGCCAGCGTGCGCTTGGCGAGCCGGTCGCAACAGCGCGCGGCCGAGGCGGCAAAACGCATCAACGAAGCGGTTGGGAAGGAGGGCGGCGGCGACGCGGTGACCGGCATCGAAGTGTCGGATGAAACAACGCTGCTCGACGCGGCGGCGGAGATCGAACTGATCATCGCCGCCGGCGCGGCGGGTGTGGTGCTGTTGCCTGAATCGGCGCGGAAACAGATGGAATCGCTCAAGGTCGCCATCGACTTGAATGCCGTGCCACCGCTGGGCATTGAAGGCGTCGACGTGATGGCCAAAGCGCTGGAGGTTGACGGTGTGACGATGTACGGCGCGGTGGGCGTCGGTGGGACGAAGATGAAAATCCACAAAGCCGCGATCGCGAAACTGTTTGAATCCAACGATCAGGTTTTCGATGCCGAGGCCGTTTATGATTTGGGTAAGCGTTTGTAGGACGTGAACAAAGGGTGAGGTTTGACGGCCGAAGAAGAATGACGAAGGGCGAGAGATTAGAATTGTTCCGTTCCGCCGACGATCACAGATTGCCGCCTTCCCGGTTTTGTAGAGAGGATGGATGTTGTGAAGGTTCATACCGTTTTCGCACTGGTGCTTGGTGTTTGGTCATTGGTCCTTTCGTCGGCTGCGCAGGCGGACGAACAAACCGTACTCACCCGCATCGCCTTTGGCTCCTGCGCCCGACAGAACATCCCGCAGCCGATCTGGCACACCATTGCCGACGCCAAGCCGCAACTGTTTCTCTTCATCGGCGACAACATCTACGGCGACACCGAAGACATGGACCGCATGCGCGCCAAGTACGCCCAACTCGGCGCCAAACCCGGCTACCAGAAACTGCTGAAGCATTGCAAACTGCTCGCCACGTGGGACGACCACGACTACGGCGTCAACGACGGCGGCGCGGAATACCCTAAGAAAAAAGAATCCCAACAGGTCTTCCTCGAGTTCTACAAAGAGCCCAAAGACTCGCCGCGCTGGAAACGCGAGGGCGTCTATCTCGCCCAAACGTTCGGTCCAAAGGGCAAACGTGTGCAGGTCATCCTGCTTGACACCCGCTATTTCCGCAGCAAACTGAAACGCGCGCCCAAACGACCCAAAGGCCGCGGCCCCTACATCGACGACGACGACACCAACAAGACCATGCTCGGCGAAGCGCAATGGAAATGGCTCGGCGAACAACTGCGCAAGCCGGCCGAACTGCGCATCATCGCTTCGAGCATTCAGGTGGTGCCGCAACACCATGGCTGGGAATACTGGCAGAACTTCCCGCACGAACGGCGACGCCTGTTCAAACTGATCGGTGACACCAAGGCCAACGGCGTCGTCTTCATCAGTGGCGACCGCCATCACGCGGAAATTTCGCGCCTGCCCGCCGACGACAAGGAAAACGGCGCCGGTTATCCGCTGATCGATGTCACCTCGTCGAGTTTGAATCAGGCCGGCGGCGGCAACTTCCGCGAACGCAACGATCACCGGCTCGGCGACAACTTCGGCCAACTCAACTTCGCCACGATCGATATCGACTGGACCAAATCCAACCCGGCAGTGCAATTCGATATCCGCGACATTAAAGGCAAGGCCGTGCGTTCATTGGGCGTCCGGTTGAGTGAACTCCGCGAAAACCGTTGATGTCTTCTCGTGTGTATGACGCCCGGTATGGAACACCGAGGGCGCTGAGAGATGATGAGTTGGATGAGTGGTTTTGTTGAATTCAATGAGGGCATTCGCCTCCACCCCATTATCCTTTTCTTCTTCTCACCTGCCTCATCTCACCTCGGTGTTCCTGATCGTGGAGGTTTGGGTTCGAGTCCATTCCGATATTCCAACATTCCGGAGAGGCAGGTCGATTCGCCTATCATTGCAGCATGGACGTTCTGATCACAGCCGGCCCGACGCGTGAGCCGATCGATTCGGTGCGGTACATCAGCAACCGGTCGAGTGGTCGCATGGGTGTTGCGCTGGCGCGGGCCGCGGCGAAGTGTGATGCGGTCACGCGCGTCACGTTGCTCGCCGGGCCGGGTGTGTTGGACGAAGCCAACCACGCCGCGCTGCATGAGCAGGGCGTCCATGTGGCGCGGTTTGAGTCGACCGCCGACTTGCAGATGCTGCTCGGTGAACATTGGCCGGCACATGACCGACTCATCATGGCGGCGGCGGTGGCGGACTATCGCCCGACGCAAATGCATGCCGGCAAACTCTCACGAAACGCCGATAGCGCGATGCATCTGTCGCTCGAACCCACACCCGACCTTGTCGCCGAACTCGCCGCAACCAAGCGTGACGACCAGCGCATCATCGCTTTCGCCCTTGAAGAACCCGCTCAACTCGAATCCCGCGCTGCTGCCAAACTCCAACGCAAAGGCGTTGACGCCATCGTCGCCAACCCATTGCAGACCATGGACGCCGACGCCGTCGATGCCGTCTGGCTTGATGCTGTCGGCGGTCGCGAACGACCGGGTGCGATGTCCAAGGTCGATTTTGCTGCGTGGTTGATCAAAAAAGTGACAGCGTAAATCAAACATTCCAATTCCCGGTGGTTCATCTGGCCGCATAGAGCAGCGGATAGAACCGTCCGCCCATGGTTTGTCCGGGCGGGATCGCATCGGTGCC
>JANQKH010000690.1 GCA_028281215.1 Phycisphaeraceae bacterium
TGCACCCACGTTTTATGCCTGCGAAACGGCGTGTTGCACACGTTTGACCATCCCGGCCCCAGGCACAGATAACTTGCCGCCGAACCCATCGGCGCTTTGGGATCGTGGCCGTCGCTGCGCACCATGATCTCCGCGCTCGCGCCGTTGTCCGACAGAAACAGGACGATTGTGTTGTCCATCGCGTTCATCGCGCGCAACTGTTCGAGCACGCGGCCGACCTCCTGATCCAGCCGGTCAATCATCGCGGCATGGATCGCCATCTTCATGGCTTGGAACTGTTGCTGCTCATCGGTTAGCGAATCCCACGGCAAAGGACGATTCACTTCACCGGGGCCCAGTTGTTTGATCGCATCGGGAAACGCGTAAGGCGGACCCACTTCCCGTTCCACGGGCGACAGTTCACCGCCGACCAGTTGCATCCGTTGAATTTTCTTCCATCGCGCCGCACGAACGGCATCCCAGCCTTGCCGATAACGCTGTTTGTACTTGGCGATATCCTCGGGTAGTGCGTGCAATGGAAAGTGAGGCGCCGAGAAGGCCAGGTAAAGGAAGAACGGCTTACCCTTGTGCTTCGCCGCGTGTTCCTTTAGATACTTCTCCGCATGTTGACCCAATGCAACCGTATTGTAGAACCCGGTGCCGCGCTTAACCGGCGGCAGTTTCACATCGTCTTTGTAATGCACCTTTGGGCTGAAGAATCGGCCTTGGTCTTTCATGTAGTAACTGTGGTTGAAAGCGTTCTTCAAAGGCATGCCGTCGATGTGCCATTTGCCCACGTGATAGGAACGATAGCCCATTGGCTTCAACAACTCGGACAGCAACGGCGCCCACGTCGGCCGACTGCCGCGCTTGATCGCCGGTTTGATCGTCGGCTTCACACCTTGAATCGAATCCCGCCGAACCTGTTGCGCGTAGTACCCGGTCAGCAACGCCGCCCGTGTCGGCCAGCACCGAGCGGTGTTGTAGAACTGCGTGAACCGCAAGCCGGACTTGGCGAGACCATCCAGGTTGGGTGTGTCGATCTCACCGCCGTAGCAACCCAGATCGGAGAACCCCAGATCGTCCGCCATGATGAGCACAATGTTGGGTCTTCGATCCTCGTCAGCCGCCCGCGCGGGGCAAGCGGCCACTAGGAAAAACCCGGAGACCAGAACGAGCAGAATGGAAAAGTGTTTCATGTCAAAATGCCAAAGCGATCTCGTGTGAAAGAATCCAAGCTATGGTATCGCCGTTGCCCACTTGTCCATGTGGCAGCCGTTCGGCTCCGTGTTTTGCCCGGGATCGGACACATCGCAGACGCGGGTGAAAGAGACGGTTCAGTTTGATTTCACACGAATCCATCGCACCGCGTGAGCGCCTGTGGGCGTATCGCTGTGGAACCGGGTTGGCCTGGTTCGGTACGAGCCGCAGTAATGCAGGGTGTCACCTTTGAGTTGAAAGATGGCTTTGCAGGTTTTCGGTGCGCCGAGATTCACTTGCAGGTCGGCGGCGACGACGCCGTCGGTGATGTCGATGACGCGGATCGTGTTGCGTTTAAACTGGTTCGGCTGAAGGTTACTTTTAACACCCCACCACCAGTACTGTTCGGTGATAATCAGCACCTCGTTGCCGTTCTCCCAGCGTCCCTGCCATAGCTTGAGTTGTTGCCGGGCGGTCTGTCGGGCGATTCGCTTGATCAATTGCCCGGCGCGAAACTTGATCTCGGGATCGTTGCTGGCCACGGCGGCTTGTTTCAACTTCGACAGCGCCGGTTCACCGATCTTCAACAGCGCTTCACTCGCCGCTTCCCGTTTTTCAAACGATGCATGGCCCAGTTGTTGAATCAGCGCGGTGACATCGGGCGTGCGCTCAACCGCATACGCACCGGTCACTGCGACGATCAACAGACTGACGATGATGGCGGGGTGTCGAGTCATGCGAACATTGTAGTTTACCGGCTGAACTCGACGAATCCGCATTGGAGTTTGTTTTGTAACAGGATTGTCTTGCCGTAGGCGATGAATCCGGATTTGTGTTTGGCCGGCTTGTTCAATCGTTGTCCCACTCCAAGTGAACAGGACAGGGCTCGGCATGAACCGTACTCAATTCCCCGGCGCTTCCGGCCGTTTCAATCGCACCAGCAATGGCGGCGTTTGCGCGCGCATCACGAACCAGATCACACCCGCAATCACCAGCAGCGAACCGACGATCAGCACGCCGTTGGGCCCGAGGAAATCAACGATCCAATACGCGATGAGTTTCAACACCTTTCGGCTGCCTCGAATCTGGGCTTCGGTTTCGCCGGCGATCAGTTGTTTTGAGCCGAGGTAGAACATCAGCGTGATAAACCCGAACAGCAACGTGTACGCCAAAGGCTTGAGCCCGGCTTTCCACGCCGGCACCTGTTCGGTTTCGATCTCGAACGCATGGCCTAACCGCGCTTGCATGCTTGAGAAGAACACGTTGCGGTCCGCTTGCGAAGCGAAGTCGAGGTGTGACATCGCACGGCGGTCACCGAGTTGGTATTGCACCTCGACCGCGATGCCGTGTTTGTCCGCTTCGACCATGTGAAGGGTTTCCAATCCGATGCGCAAGCCGCGCTCGGCGAAGATCGCTGTCGGGTCGCCGCCGCCGTTGAGGTATTGCGTGAAGTTGGGCAGGTCCACTTCGTTTTTGTCGGCGACCCACAACGCGTCCCGCGTCAGGGCAATCAGTGTGAAGTCACTCGCCTTCGCATACGACCACGCCTGTACCGGCGGCAGATGCGCCACGTCGATGTGTTCGGCGCCTGAACTTGCAGGCGCACTCGGTTGCGGCACGGGTGCTCCCGGCGGCTGTACGGGCGGCAGGCCGGCGATCGGCGCTGAATCGGAAGGCGCATCAGTCAAACTTGGCGCCCCCGGCACATCGGGCACCATCAACACCGTCTGACATTGGGGACAACGAATCTGCTTGCCGGCAAACTCATCCCGCACTGTCAACGTCTGACCACATTGGCATCCAAATTGAATGGACATCGAGGCTCCCGGGCTTTTCAAGCGGATCGATTCATCACATTCTAACCGCCAACGCGTATGGGTTTCGCGGGCTGGAAATCCTTGCGTGTCAACATAGAGCTGCGACCGTGAGGAGCGGGGCATCGTTCATCTGCCGCTTTGCCGCTCCCCATGTTCGCCGCGCGGTATAGTGTGTTTTCCGTTGCGCGCACTCGACACCCGGTGCGGGCAACTGACCACTCCGACGGTGCCCATTCATGCCACAACGACCTTGTCTGTTTTTCATTCGATTCGCCGTATTCGGTTGGATATTTCTGTTCTCCTTCGCCGCCCGCGCGCAGGACAAAACCTATCAGCCACCGATTGCGCCGGCTTCCGATGAAGGCCAACAGGCGATCGCCACGTTCAAGATTCCCAAAGGGTTCAAGGTCACGCTATTCGCCGCCGAGCCGATGCTCGCCAATCCGGTCGCACTGTGCATTGATGAGCAAGGTCGCCTCTACATCGCGGAGACGTTCCGCCAAGGTGACGCCGGCGGCGTGGTCGACAACCGTGGGCACATGTACTGGCTAGACGATGACCTCGCGGCGCAGACGGTGGAGGATCGTCGCAAGTTTTTCCTGAAACATCGCAAGGACAAAGAAAAACTCTGGACCACGCATCACGATCGCATTCGACTGCTCGAGGACACCAACGGCGATCATAAAGCCGACAAAGCGACCGTTTTCTCCGACGGTTACAACGATTTGATGGATGGCACCGGCGCGGGGCTGCTCGCATGGAAGGGCAACGTCTACTACACCTGTATTCCCAAACTCTACAAACTCCGCGATACCAACAACGACGGCAAGGCAGACAAAAAAGAAGTGCTCTCCGACGGCTACGGTGTGAAGGTCGCCTTTCGCGGTCATGACCTGCACGGCTTAACGATGGGGCCTGATGGTCGAATCTATTTTTCCATCGGTGACCGCGGCTATCACATCAAAACCAAAGAAGGGAAAACACTCAAAGGCGTTAATGAAGGCGCGGTATTCCGCTCCGAACTCGACGGCTCCAACCTTGAAGTCGTCCACACCGGGTTACGCAACCCGCAGGAACTCGTCTTTGATGTCTACGGCAATCTCTTCGCCGGTGACAACAACTCCGACGGCGGCGACAAAGCCCGCTGGGTCTACATCGTCGAAGGCGGCGACTCCGGTTGGCAGATGAACTTCCAATACCTGTCTGATCGCGGGCCATGGAACCGCGAAGGCTACTGGCATCTCTACGACAAAGACAAAACGCCCGCCTTCCTGGTTCCACCGATCGCGCACATTGGCAACGGGCCCAGCGGCGTGAGCTACTACCCCGGCGCCGGCTTGTCCGACGACTACAAGGGCAAATTCTTCATGGTTGACTTTAAAGGCGGCGCCGCCCGTAGCGGTATCCACATGTTCAACCTTAAACCGCGCGGCGCCTGGTTCGAAGTGCAGAACCTCGAACCCTTCGTCTGGAACAGCCTGATCACCGACATGGAATTCGGCTACGACGGCGCGATCTACTTCACCGACTGGGTCCACGGCTGGGAAGGGCTCGGCAAAGGGCGTGTGTTTCGGATGACGGATCCGAAGAACACGATCGGCGCGGCGGAAACAGCGGCGCTGTTCAAAGACGGATTCGATAGGCAACGACTGGAAACACTCACCAAACTGTTAGGGCATCAGGATCGGCGCGTCCGGCTGGCGGCACAGTTGGAATTGGTCAAGAGAGATGGACGCAGTGAACTCATCAACATGTTCAACCAGACTGACGACCGCATGGCACGGTTACACGCCCTTTGGGGCATCAAACAAGTCGTCAGCAAGATGAAGGAGAACGAACGCCTGGCATTGGCGCGTTCTTGGGCTGACACCATTCAAAAGAAGAAGGAAAAGGATCCGGAAATCCGCGCGCAGTTGGCCAAGGCCGTCGGCGATTTTGCGATCCGCAGCGACCCTGCGCAAAGCATGTGTGCTCAACTCTTGAAGGACGACAATGGGCGTGTTCAATTTTTCGCAGCGATCAGTCTGGGCAAAACTTCACCGCCCAACCAACACCTTCTCGCGGCTGTGCAACTTGCAGAATTTTTAATGAAGGTTGGCGATACCGATCCATACCTCCGTCACGCTGCTGTGATGGGTTTGCACCATCTCGGCAACAATGACCTGTTGCTCAAGGAAATCATCAATGCCGATCCGTTTCATAAGTCGATTCACGTGCGCATGGGGATTCTGCTCGCGCTGCGTCGATCAAACGATCCGCGCATCGCACAATTCCTCGACGACGACCAACCGCGCATTGTGATCGAAGCCGCACGGGCGATTCATGATCGGTTCATTGAGGACGCGATGCCCACGCTCGCCGGCCGATTGGCGGACAAACATGCGATCAAGGATGAGGCCTTTGTGCGCCGGGCGATTGCTGCGAATCACTGGTTGGGACGCAAAGATCGAGCGAAGCGCGTGGCGAACTTCGCCACCCGTGCGGATGTGTCGGACGCGATGCGCATCGAAGCGATCGACGCGTTGCATGATTGGGCCGGCGAATCGTCGCGCGGCCGGGTGATGGGGGACTGGCGGCCGGTCGTCAAGCGCGACGCCAACGAGGCGGCGCCGGCGGCGCAAATGCTCGCCGGCGCGTTGCTCAAGGGTGACGCCACCGTGTCCATCCGCGAACGGGCCGCCCGCCTTGCCTTGCGTTACCCGCACCCGGACAACACCGCCTTGCTTTACACGATCGCCACCAACGCGAAGGAAGCAGGCAGCGTTCGGCGTGCCGCATTGCACGCCATCGGCAAGTGGAAACACCCGAAACTCACCGAAGCTGTCACCGCCGCGCTGTCGGCCGATGACGCTGCGGTCCGCACCGAAGCCCAGAACTGGCTCGGCACACTCAAGCCTGAAGCCGCCGTCGCCGCGCTGACCGGCGTGCTCGAAAAAGGCACCGTTGGCGAACAGCAGAACGCGCTGGCGGTGCTTGCGAAGATGAAAAGCGAGCCGGCGGACAATGTCATTCTCGCGTGGATGGACAAAATGATCGCCGGCAAAGCGCCGCTGGGTTTGCACCTCGACCTGCTGGAAGCGGCGCGGGACCGCAACACACCGCGCCTGAAACTGAAACTCGCCGCCTTCGAAGCCGCGATGAAAAAGGAGGATCCGCTGGCCAACAAACGCCACATGCTCGAAGGCGGTAACTATGCTCGTGGCGAACTGGTCTTCTGGCGAAATCAGCTGGCGCAATGCCGACGTTGTCACCGCGTCGGTGACCGCGGTGAAGGCGAGGCCGGTCCGAACGTCGGCGACGTCGGTCTCAGATTCAAACGCGACTACCTGCTCGCGTCCATCATTGCCCCCAACCGCGACATCGCCAAAGGTTTCGACACCTTCGACATCGAAACCAAAGACGGCGAACGCATCGTCGGCGTCCTCCGTGCCGAAGACAACGACACCGTCACCATCGTCACACCGATGAACACGAAGATCACGATCAAAAAGAAAGACATTCATTCACGACGCAAGGCCCTCAGCGCAATGCCGCAGGACATCGAGAAACACTTAAGCGCGCGCGAGATTCGGGATCTGGTGGAATACTTGGCGCAACAGAAGGCGAAAGTCGCGGAGAATTAGTTGTTGTTTCTCCGGTCTTCGACATTGATCAATCGCTTCAAGCATGGACGCACACCCTTTCATTGCGGCAGGTATCGACGGCGGCGGCTCGCACACGCGCGTCGTGCTGGTTGATGCGCAGGGCAATACCGTCGGCTTCGGCGAAGCCGGGCCCGCGAATTATCACAGCGTCGGTTTGGCCACCGCGGAGCGAAACCTTTCAAAGGCTTTCAAGGCGGCTTGGGAGGAAGTCGGGCAGTCGCCTCGCTTTTGTGATCACGTTTGCCTTGGCCTTGCCGGTGTGGCGACCGATGATGATCGGGAACGCATGTTGCAGGTTGCGTTGCAAATCGGCATCGCACCCAAAAACCGCATGACGATCGACCACGACATGCGCATCGCACTCGCTGGTGCGATGCCCGATCGCCTGGCGACCACCGGCGGCATCGTGCTCATCGTCGGCACGGGCTCGGCGGCGTTCGGGCAAGTGCCGATCCGTACAATGCAAGCAGACTCCGGTGGCGCGGGCGTCTCGCCCGTCAACGACAACAGCATTTCACTGGAAGTCGGCCCGGACGGTCAACCCATGATCCAAACCGCCCGCGCCGGCGGGATGGGCAGTTTGTTCGACGATGCGGGCAGTGGGTATGACATCGGACGCCGGGCCGTCACCGCCGCCATCCGCGCTGCCGACGGGCGAGGTGAAGCGACCGTGCTGACGGACATCGTCCAACGGGCATTCGGCGCGACGTTGCGAGACATTGTGACGGGCATGTCGCCCACGCCGACCAAGCGCGAGAACATCGCCCGGTTGGCGCCGCATGTGATCGACGCCGCCGACCAACACGACCGCGTCGCCGACGGCATCCTCTGCGCCGCCGGCGAAGAACTTGCCCTCTGC
>JANQKH010000778.1 GCA_028281215.1 Phycisphaeraceae bacterium
CGCGATCGACAACCTCCGCGCGTTTGTGGCGAACGAACCTGTCAATGTTGTCAACGCCTAGAGCAACGCCACCTTGGCCGAAGCATCCCCACCAACCCGCCGCGTTCTGATCGCCGCCGCGATGCAGGATGAACTGAAGCCGATTGTTTCGGCACTGGGTTTTGAACCACATGGCGAGCAATGGATGTTATGCCGCGATGACACCGAATGGTTCGCCGTGGTATTCGGTTTAGGGAAGTCGGGTGTCGACCGGGGCCTGCGATCGGCGATTGAAATCGTGCAGCCGAATCGGGTGATTCTGATCGGATTTTCCGGTGCGTTGGACCCCGCGATGAAGGTCGGCGAGTTGGTCAACGTCGAGCATGTCGTTCGGTATACCGATGGACATGACTTTTTGTTGATCAACAAGAACAAACCGCCGCAAACGCTGGGTGAGGGTGGTCGATACGAAGGTGATGCGTCCCTGTGGACGGTGGAACAGCCGGTTGTGACGCAAGCGGACAAAGCCGGCATGAGAGATCAAGGAAGCATTCCGTTGGTGGACATGGAGTCGTCCTTCGCTGCAGCGCTTTGTGTGAGGTGTGAATTGCCGTTGCGTATCTGGCGAGCGGTCAGCGACACCGCCGGCGAGTCGATTCCGGCCGGGTTGATTGATAGCCTTCGGCCGAACGGCACGGTTGATGTGATGCGCGCCGTTCGATTCCTCGCCCTGCGTCCATGGCATTGGCGACGTGCGATGCGTTTGCGAAAAAACGCACAGCGCGCCGCGGCGTCCCTGATTGAAGCCATTCGTCGGGAGATGTCCTTGAAAGACGACCGTGTTTGACAGGCCTGCGTGATCAAACAACCTTTTGGCGCCACAGATGAGACGGAGTGCTGGCGGTGCTCAAGGAAGTAACAGTGGCACAGGTAATTGCCCTGAAATGCTTGGCGACCACAGTCTACTTGGCGGCGCTGTTAGAATCGCTCGTTCGCGAACGGCCGAAAGCGGACCATTCGCCATCAACCGCAGCCCATGGCAGACAGGTTTGAACTATGAAAAAAATCGTGTTCCAGATTTGTGTCGTGACTTGGTTGGCAACCAACGTAACCGTCTGCCTGTCCGCGCCGCGGGCTGATCGAACGGGTTCGCCGCCCAACATCGTGTTAATTTTGATTGATGACATGGGCTGGACCGACCTGTCCTGCCAGGGCAGCAAGTATTACGAGACGCCGCACATTGACCGCCTTGCCGCCGGCGGCATGCGGTTCACCAATGGGTACGCCGCCTGCGCGGTTTGTTCCCCCACACGCGCCGCGGTGATGACCGGTCGCTATCCCGCGCGCACGGGCATCACTGATTGGATTCGCGCCCGCTTCCAGCGTGGCAACATCGGCACGCCGAAGCAAAATCCCACCGCTTACGTCGGCGGCAACAACCGTAAATTGCTTTGTCCGCCTAATCCTTACTGGATGGAACACGAAGAGGTCACCATCGCCGAACTGCTCAAGCCGACCGGCTATACGTCGATGTACATTGGCAAGTGGCATCTCGGTGACCCGGCGTGGTATCCCGAGCATCAGGGTTTTGACCATAACTTCGCCGGTTGTGATCTGGGGCAGCCGCCGAGTTACTTCGATCCGTACAAGCACCGGCGGTACAGCTTCGATGCCGCCAATATTCAACCTCGCAAGGAAGGCGAATACCTGACCGATCGCGAAGCCGACGAGGCGGTGAAGTTCAT
>JANQKH010000828.1 GCA_028281215.1 Phycisphaeraceae bacterium
CTGCTGTGCGTATCGGCATCGATACAAGCCGATCTGAAAATCGAAGAGGTCATTCCCAGTAAGGCGAAGGGCAAACCACTCAACACGCCGTTCGGTGCAGACTTTGATGCGAAGGGCAATCTTTACATCCAGGAATTCGACGGCCACCGGACGTGGAAACGCACGCCCGATGGAAAACTCAGCGTTGTCGCGGGTACGGGCGAAAAGGGCAACACCGGTGACGGCGGCCCCGCGACCAAGGCGACCTTCAACGGCCCGCACAATCTGGCGGTCCATCCCAACGGCGATATTTACGTATCCGACACATGGAATTGCACCATCCGCAAGATCGACGGCAAGACGGGCGTGATTACCACCATCGCGGGTACCGGCAAGAAAGGCTTCGGTGGTGACGGCGGCCCCGCCATCAAGGCTACGTTCAACGGCGTGTTCTGCATCACGCTCAACCACACGCACGACAAGGTCTACGTCGCCGACCTGGGCAACAAGCGCATCCGAATGGTTGATCTAAAAACGGGAATCGTCACGACCATCGCAGGCAATGGGAAGAAAGGTCGCCCGAAGGATGGCAGCATCGCGACGCAGAGCCCGCTCACAGATCCCCGTGCGGTCGCTCCCGATTCAAAAGGTAACGTCTACGTACTTGAACGGGGCGGTCACGCTCTGCGCGTCGTCACGCCGGACGGCAAGATCAAGACGGTCGCTGGATGGACAGGTAAACGGGGGCTCAGCGATGGGGACGCTGAGGGTTCATTGCTCAATGGGCCCAAACATCTTTGTGTGGATGACAAGGACAACGTTTTCATTGCCGACGCGGAAAACAGCAGCACGCGCAAGTACGATCCGAAGACAGGTCGCCTTGCGACACTCCCGATCCCGGGCACGAAACGCGGGCATGGAGTCGTGTATCGCAAGGGGTGGTTGTATGTGGTAGACAGTTACCACCATCGCGTGCTTCGCGCGAAGATTGATTGAGTGAGACGGCTGCCCCGACTCAGAAGAGGTGATTAATGATGGTTGTTCGCTAAGAAAAAAGCGAGCCATAAAGGCTCGCTTTTGGATTATTCACTGTTGATTAGGGCTACTCTTCGAGCGTTCGCAGTCCCAGTCCTTGCTGTGTCAGTTTTTCTTTGATTTCAACCAGGCTGGTCATGCCGAAGTTTTTCACGCCCATGAGTTCGGCTTCCGTCTTCATGCAAAGGTCGCCGAGCGATTGGACGTTCAGCAGGGTAAGTGCTTTGCGGGCTCGGACCGACAGTTGCAATTCGTTGACGGAGCGATTGAGCAGTTCTTCGTCGCCGCCTGTGGACTCCTTGAGCTGGTCATAGACGGCCTGTTTGGCAGAGGCGGCTTGTTCTTCGGCCGCCTGGCCGAGTCGCAGGCCGCGTTGGGCAAGCATCGCTTTGATTTCCTCGATGCTGGCTTCGCCCAGATTCTTGAAGCTGCGCAGTTCCGCTTCGGTGGTTTGAAGCAGGTCGTTGAGCGTGCGGATGTTCATCTTCCGCAGCGCGTTACGCGTTCGCACGGAAAGATCAAAGTCGGTGACCGGTGTATCGAGCAGGGCGTTGTGCTTCTCGATATGCCGTTCGACTTCATCGTCGATCAGCATTTCCTTGCTGGCGAGGATGTCTTTGATGAACAACCGGGCGCGGACGTTATTCGGGTCGGTCGCCAACACCTGACGGACGCAGCGTTCCGCGGCGGCGTAATGCCCTCGGTCTTCGTAGAGAATCGCGGCATTGATCAGCGCGTGCAACGGTGGGCGGTCCTGGTGAATGCACTGCTCATAAAGGTGCAGCGCTTCATCTTCCTCACCCACGAGGTCAAGGTTGTACGCCAGCCGAAAGCAGACATCGGAACTGTCGGGGTCGGCGGTGTAGGCCGCCTCGTACAGTTCAATGGCTTTGATCCGATCGCCTTCCTGTTCGGCGGCGCGGGCCTGCTCGTAATACTTCTTGCTGGTGGTGGGGTCGGATACGTCCATGTCTTCAATCACAGCGTTCGGTGCGTTCATCGGTGCACAGGCTCCGGGAATACATTGGCAATGGGGAAGAAGGCGGTTCCGCGAATCGATGAGCATAGGCTTGCTGCGCGAAAGTTGCAAATCCGGCGCCGTTTGGCCCCCGTTCGCAGGGCCGGCGCGTTTGCCCCCGTTCTTTGATTTTGAGGTGTTTTTGGTGTTGTACGCTGCTAGCGCTTCGGGCGTGATTCGGGGTATTCTGTGCAACCATGAAACGTCTTTTCATCATCGCTATCTTGCTTGGCGCGCCAGTCGAACTGACCGCCGCGGCCATTACCCACGGTCCCGTGCTCGGTCGGCCGGGCGCGACGACCATGTCGGTCTGGGCGCGAACTGACAAGCCGGCCGCCATCCGCGTGCGCTACGGTCTCGCCCCGAAAAAACTCAGCTTCACATCATCAAAGGCCACCACCGCGCTCGCGCACGACAACACTGGAGTCGTCACGCTGACCGACCTCCAGCCGGATACGCGTTATTTTTATATCATCGAAACCATTCCACCGAACGGCCAAGGCAGAACCGGCTCCTTTCGAACCTTTCCTGACCGCAAGGCGGTCGCCAATGCGGAACACAATCCTGAAGGCTTGTTCAATTTTCAGTTTGAGTTCGGTTGCGGCAACAACCAGCGACACGCAGCGGAACTCAAAGTCCCGCTGGCGACCTATGCGACGATGAACCGCACGATCATGGACCAGGTGCACTTCGCCATTCTCAACGGCGATTGGCTCTACGAAGAGAAACGCGACTACACCGTACCGCAGTGGCAAAAGCAACTTGGTGTCGCGGACGGCGACGTACCCGAGATTCTCAAACTCAGCCCCGCTGTCGCCGGTGTGTGGGAAAACTACAAACTGTATTGGGATCGCGCGCCGCATGTGCGCAAGTGGCATGCCCACGTGCCAAGTTACTTCACCATGGACGACCACGAACTGGTCAACGACATCTATGGCTGCGCGACCGCGGGGTTCCGCAACCGCCGTGCCGTGTTTCGCGACCCGGCCACCCGCGCGTGGTACGACTATCTCGCCTGGGCCAATCCGCAGGTTCACACGCGATCGGCTCACTTCGGTCGCGCTCAACTCCAAGCCGATTCTGATGTGTTGACCGACAAAAGCGCCGACTTCACCAGACTTCCGCTCAAAGAAATGGCGTCGCTGCACATTCACTTCGGCGGCAACCTTGCCGGCATTAAGGATCCCGAGCCGGATCCGAAGTTGGGTGATCCGAACCACGGCGTCTACAAAATCGTCGAAGTGCTGGATCGCCATCGTTTGCGTATCTCACCGAAGCCGGTGAAGGATCGCGAGTCGGTTTACTCAATTGGCCGACGAACCTACGGCAAGAAACGCATCGCGAACTGTGCATTTTACCTGCTCGACACACGCTCGCACCGCGATCTGCACGATGTGCGCACACCGGCTGATCCCAATCGTTCCATGCTCGGCGCCGCCCAACTCAAGTGGCTGACGGACGACATGAAAAAAAGTGACGCCGAGTTCTTTTTCGTGGTGTCAACGGTGAACTTCATGGTGCCGCACGTTGGCAGCGGTGGGGCGAACCTCGATCAGAACAAGGCGGCTGGTAAAGACGACGCGTGGACTGTCTTCCTTCACGAACGCGAAAAACTGATCCAACACTGGACGCAAACGATCAAGCGGCCCGTCTTCGTGCTGACCGGCGACCTGCACACCAGTTTCGCCATTAAGATCACGGACAACGTGTGGGAATTCGCGTCCGGGCCTCACAATTCGCCGAATCATCGCAATGAGATTGATGCGGGCAACCATCCGATTCAGGGCACGTACAAGTACGGCCCGCGCGTGTGCGATGTGCGATGGTCGAGTTATGTCATGAAGGACATCGAACGCAAGCACCGGCGCTTTCCGAATTATTGTGTCGTTCAGGTCAATAACGTGTTCGACAATCCGCAAACGCCGGGCACGCATCGCTGGGTGGCGTACCCGAAGCCACACGTCATGTTCAAATATTTCGACGGCCGCAACGGCAACTTGAAATACGTGGAAACCATTCACGCGAAGGGTGATCGCTGATGCCAATCCGTATGTTGTTATGTTTGATGTGTTTGGTCACGCCGGTGGCGGCGGAGGGTGTTGCGCCGAAAGGCGCCGTCGGCAACTGGCATCAGCCCGCCGGCCCGAACGCCAACTGGTGTGTGCAAGGTGACCCGCCGGTCAAGTGGAGCGTGATCCGGAACGAAAACATTCTTTGGCGCACGCCGATGCCCGAAGCCGGCATGAGTTCCGTTACCATTTGGGGGGACAAGGCGTTTACCACCATTCACGTGCCGATCGATTCGATTGAGCAACAGACGAAAGTCAAGCACATCATTGGCTACTGCCTCGACGCCAACACCGGCAAGGTGCTTTGGAAAGTGAACCTGCCGGGTTCGGCAGCGCTGCGTCTGGCCGGCGGGTTCACCGACGGTACCGTGTTCGGTCCGATCACCGACGGCGAACATGTCTGGTTCTTCAACCGTTGCGGATCGATGGGTTGTTTCGACATGAACGGCCGCAGGGTGTGGCTCCGCGAGTTCACGCCGCGGTACAAACACAACAACCGGCAATGCGAGCCAATGATCGTCGGTGATGTGATTCTGCACCTCGAAGTGCACGACAAGGTCAACGGCTCAAAGATGAGCAAGTGGTCGCCGCAAGGAAAGGTGCAGAAGGTTACTATCCCAGCCGGCGTGACGTCTGAGAAAGACGTGTGGACCTATATCCACGCGATCGACAA
The DNA here is from genome assembly GCA_028281215.1 of Phycisphaeraceae bacterium. Taxonomy (GTDB): domain Bacteria; phylum Planctomycetota; class Phycisphaerae; order Phycisphaerales; family Phycisphaeraceae; genus JANQKH01. Next base: position 4,775 of record JANQKH010000828.1, read on the forward strand.
ACGCACGGGCAAAGTACGGTGGCGCGAAAAGGTCGGCACCTCGGTGCACCACACGCCAGTGTTCGGCACGCTCGCTGACGGCACACCCGCGGTCGTGCACGCGCGCGGCGGAAGCCACAAACCGATGGAAAAGCCGTACGGGCTGAGCCTGACCACCGTGGGGCCGAAGTCTGGCAGAACCCTCTGGTCAACTCATCTCGAGCGATTCGATCCTGCGTTCAGCAGCCATTGGAACAGCCGGGAGGTGTACGGTTTTCACCTCGGCAAACACATTGTGCTCGACACAAAGACCGGCAAAGTGATTCGTGAACAGCCGCTCTACAACACGGCGCAACTATGGAAGCGTGACCAAGAAGCCAACGACTGGATTCTGGAAACCGGCGCGACAATCAAAGCCGGCAAAGGTCACCCGAACACTCGGCAGGCGAACATCATCGTTGGCGACTGGCACTACTTTCTGTCCCACAATGTGCACTACGTCGGCCGCGTCAACGTCAAACATGGCAAAGTCGAATATCTCGAAGTGCCCGCACAGATGATCGCGAGCACGACCACGCGCGACGCTGACACGTATCTCTGGGGCAAGGGGCAAAAGAATCAACCGATCAACGCGAAAGGCCTAGCCATCGGACGCAAAGGCCACAACGGTACCGGCTGGGGGCACATCTCCGCCGCTAGCCCGACTCTGGTTGGCAAGTACCTGTTCCTTCCCGTCGTCACTGGAACGGTTTACGTGATCGACACGTCGGTCGAAAAACTGTCGCCCAAAGCGTTTGTTGCTATCAACGACCTCGGACGGGGAGGAGAAACCTGGTCGCTGGCATCCTTGTCATTCGCAAACGGCAAACTGTACGCGCACACCATGCGCGAAGTCATTTGCATTGGGAAGTGATCAAAGGCCGATCATTTGCGATACAGAAATGCATCGGAGGTCAACAGCGAGGCGATCAGCGCATTCATGCTGCCGCCGTTGTCTTTGTATGCGCGGTAGGCGTCCTGTAGCACGGGCGCGTCGTTGAGGGTTTCGTTGCGGCCCATCCAGAAACGGAAAGCGTGACGGACGAAGACCTGTTCGGCTCGTTTGCTTTCGGCAAGCTTTGCGATCATTTCGATCGCATTATTGACCTTGCCGTCGAGCGCGGGATCGCCGGAGTCGATGATCTCGCCGGTGGTGTCGACAGGTTTACCCAGTTCTGAGGTGCGGTACAAGCCGGCGTGGTTATACATCTCAAAGGGCAGGCCGAGTGGGTCCATCTTCTTGTGGCATGTCCAGCAATACGACTCCTTGGTGACGCGCATGCGATGCCGCAAGGTTGTGCCTGGCTCGTCGGGCAGCATGGCGTCCACGGTAATCGGCACGTCGGGGATGCCGCCGCCCAGCAGACGTTCGCGGATCCATCGGCCGCGCAGGATCGCGTGGTTGTCCATCGCGTCGGAGTGCGACACAAGCCAACTTGGGTGCGTCAGGATGCCCAGACGCTGGCCTTTCGGCGCGGTGGCGAGAACGCGATCCGGTCGCATGGAACCGTTGCCGAAGCTGCGTCGACTCACGCGAGCAAAAATCTTATCGCCCGTCAGTTTCGCCTGCGCTACACTGTGATTGGCGCTGCCGCGTCGTTTTTTGTCGGACGCCAAACGTTTTTTGGCGCCAGACAACTGTTTCTTCAATCGGTCGAGCGACCGTTTGGTGTTTTTGTTGTCACGGTCGGTTTTCAACGCGGCCTCGAGTTCAGCGACTTGCCTCTCCATCGCCTTGATCTCGGCTTCGTTCTTTTTCGTTTGCTCGGCCGCAGCGATCTTCGCCGCCTCCGTCGCCGCGCGGATTTCTTCCTTGGAACGCTTGGCGCCGAAATAGA
>JANQKH010000900.1 GCA_028281215.1 Phycisphaeraceae bacterium
TTCTTGTCGCCGCGGTAGCCGTTGCTGTAATGCTTGTAGTTGCCGCCGCGCATGTTGAACGCATGCGTGGTGGTGCGCATACCGAGGATGGGACCGCCGCGGCGGAGGTAATCATCGATGTGTTTCATCTGTTCGTCCGGCAGGTTGCGGAAGCGCAGGGACATGATGCACAGGTCGGCGTCCTTGAGCGCTTCGAGGCCGGGGATGTTCTTCTGTTCGTTCGGATTGATCACGCCGGTTTCGGGGTCAATAGCAAACAGCACGGTGCACTTGAAACCATGCCGCTTGGCGAGGATTTTGCCGAGTTGAGGCAGCGCTTCTTCGGAGCGGTATTCTTCGTCGCCGGAGATCAGCACGATATGTTTGCCTTTGCCAGGCCCGTCGAAACCGTCATAGGTAACCCAAAGGTCATCAGCAGACACCGACGACGCGGCGATGAAAAGAGTGGCGACAACAGCAAGCATGCGTTTCATGTTTCGTTCCTCAAGGAGTGTGTTCGTGAACCCGTTCGCCTTCGGTCGCAAGCGGGACATGATAGTGTACCGGCAACCGGACATCGGCAGTTCGATTGGCGACAAAGGAATGGGATTAAGCGACAGCCACACGCACCGCAACTGCGAGATTTGCAATCAGGCAAGGTGATCGTACGTGAGCGATAGCTCGCGAATTTGATCCCAGTATCCGTTCACCCATTCGACCAGTTCATCGATACCCGGCCCCAGTTCAACCGCCGGCCGCCACTGCAACTGGTCACGCGCCTTGCTCGAATCGATGACGTAGGCGGCGTCCTGCCCCGGACGTTCGTCGACGGTGCGTGTTGCCTGCTCGAACGGCACATTCATCTGCTCACAGATCGTCCGAACGACGTCGCACACGGCAATACCCCGGTCCGGCGACAGGTGATAGCACTCGCCGACGCAGCCGCGCTGGAGGATTGCCAGTTCGCCGCGCGAGACATCGCGCACGTGGATGTATGACTTGACGGCATGTCCGCCGCCGTGCAGTTCAATGGTCCTGCCGAGCTTCACGTAAATCACACTGCGCGGCATGATCTTGAACAACTGCTGGCGGGCGCCGTACACGTTGGTCGCCCGCACAGTGAGCACGGGGAAGCCGAACTGTTTGCGATAGGTTTCGAGCAACGCGTCAGCGGCGGCTTTCGATGCGGCGTAAGGCGTGCTCGGATTCATCGGCGCGTCTTCGCGTACCGTGCCCACGCACGTGCCGTACACCTCCGGCGACGAGACATGCAGATAGCGTTCAAGGTAATCGCATTGCCGCAGATGATTCACAAGCCGAGCGAGGGCGACGCAATTGGTCTGGTACCAATGCTCGGGGTGCTCCCAACTTGGCGCCACTTCACTTTGGGCGGCGAAGTTGACGATGTGCGTCGGCTTACGTGCGTCCAACAACGCGAGCAGTGCATCCATGTCCGTATTGAAGTTGAAGCGATGGTATTCAAAGCGCGACAGATCGCTGCGCTGTTTGTATTTCAAACGGAACGCGGGTAGTTCGTCCCGTCGGCTGATGCCGATGACATGGCAGTCGGTCTCGTCGAGCAATAGATCGACAAAGTCCTGCCCGGAGAAGGCGTTCGATCCCAACACCACAATCGTTTGCTTTGTGTCACACATGGGCGATCAGAGTTTAAATGCCTCAAGCTGATTGAATATCGCGTGGGCGCGTTCAAACTGTTCTTGAAGGTGTGCTGGACTCGCGGAGTGATGGCCAGCATGCGCGCGGCGGGCGCGGCCGTTGGGGAGAAATTCATTGAGGCAGATGCAACACCATTTGAATTGGTACACAGGCAACAAGAAACGCGCTCGACGCATCGCCGTCATGATTTCCTTCTCGGATGCCGACGCGCCGTGAGTGGCGCGCACCACGCGCTTGGCGAATCGTTCAAACGCCCGCATCGGGACCGGCACCTGCGGTTGACAGAAAAAGTCGCATACCAGCTTCGCCGGGTCGTCCCAGCCGGCGTATTCAAAGTCCAGAAAAATCAGGTTTTGCGGCGGCGCATCGCACCACAGCGCGTTGTGAAATCCGAAATCGGAGGGCGACAGGCAGCGATGTTTCGTCGGCAGCACGACCGCAGGATCGATGTTTGCCTGCTGACAAGCCGTCGCCGCACGACACAACCATTGGTCCCATCGCAGCGAAACGACCGACTCCACCCAGTCGCGCACGGTTTGATGCATGTCGCTGACCACATCCATGCGAGCCAGCCGTTCGAGGCGACGCTGCACCAGTGTGATGTGCTGGTCAATCGAATAACAAGCCTCGGCGGCGGCCCCGATCGAATCGGCACCATGCGTACGCAACGACTGCAACGCCTCGACAAACACCGCGGCCTCGTCGACATGCGCTTCTGTCAGTTCGACGGCGCGCAACGGTCGGCCGGAGCTCCATGCGAATAGCGCCGCGCCCGACGCATCGTCCTTCACGATGGGCTGTGGGATGTTTCGCACACCACCGTCCCAGAGGAGCCGAGCGAATCGCCACTCCGCATTGAGCCGATCATGCGGGTCGTTGGCATGCTGAAAGTATTGCTTGACCACAAACGCACCGCACGACGTTTGCACGCGGTCAATACGATTGTTTCGCCCGCCGGAGATGGGGTCGATCTGCTGCAACACAACATCGTTGCCGAACGCTTGTGTCAACAGCGCGGCAGCGAGCGGAGTCGTGTCATCGTCAGCCTGCCGAGGGATCGGCGACGTGTGTGGTTGGCTTGCCTTCAATCTGGTTTTCACGCGGCCGCCTCCTTCGCCAACTGCTTGGGCAGGTCCGACCAGTGTGTCAATTTGTGGAATTGCGGTTGGTTGGCGTGCGCATCGGCAGGGTCGAACAACCATCGCTGCGTGATGCTGGGAAAGTTCGGCTCACACAAAAATTCCGGCAGGTCGTCGACAAAATGCGCGCAACCCAATGCGGCGATGCGATTCAGTTTGGCTTGACTGGTCGGTTCGAGAAAGACCTGTTCATCGCACAACACACACGACGCATCGCCGGCGATACGCTGCTTGGCCAACCAGTTTCGCGCCGCGGTGTGCAAATCGTACTTCGGCCCGGCGTAAGGATGACGTGTTTTGTGACTGACAATCGCCAGTTCATGACCCAAGGCCTGCAAGGTAACCATCGCATCGATGACACCGGCCATCGGCTGCGCATCATCAATTCGGCAACCGTAGACAAACCCCTGCATCAACGTCCACTCGTCTTCGCGGCCGGCTTCTCGCAGATGATCGCGCACGGCTTGCTTGCGTTTCGGCAGCGTGGATGGAATCAACTCGCGCTCCAGCGCCACCGCGTGAAAGACCGCGTCGTAACCGATGATCGTGTTGTCGAAGTCGATGCCGATCAACATGGTTTAGCCGTGGCGGATATCTGACGTGCGAGTCTGTTGGATTTCAACCTCAAGTCGATCAACGGCCGGGGATGTGGTCCGGCCGTTGATCGAC
>JANQKH010000908.1 GCA_028281215.1 Phycisphaeraceae bacterium
TGCACACCGACGCCGTGGAAAAAGGTCAGCGCGTGCTCATGGTCGACGACCTGCTCGCCACCGGCGGCACGATGAAGGCGTGCTGTGATCTAATCGAACGTCTCGGCGGCCACATCGCTGCCATCACAGTGTTAATCGAGCTGACCTTTCTGCCCGGCCGCGAGAAGCTTCAGCCTTATGACAATGTGCATGCAGTGTTGAAGTATTGAGCGCGGGCAAGCGGAAAAACCAACAAGTAAGGGGTACAGTGTGACCGACGCATGGAATGTCGTATTGTTTTCCGCTTGAACGCCATGGCCAAGAATGCAACGATTGAAAAGCCGATCCCCGCGTCCTACCTGGAGCGATCACGCCGACCTTTGCCGGCGTTGATGTTTCTGTTGCCGTTGATCATTTTGTATGAACTGGGCGTGGCGCTGGTCGCCAGCCATGACATCACCGCGCGGGGTTACATCCTCCAGTTCCTGTTCGGCTTGGGGCTGGGTAACCTAGCGTATTACGTGCCGGGCGTGGCGGTGTTGTTGATCCTGTTGGGTATGCATCTGTATCAGCGCGGTCCCTGGCGGGTCGAACCGGGCACGTATACGGCGATGTGGATCGAATCGGTGATGCTGTCGCTGCCGATCCTGGCGATCGCGATGTTAACCAACCGCGCGCTCGCTCAAGCGGTGGACGGTTCGACTGTGCCAACCGAGTGGTGGGAGAATCTGATTCTCAGCCTGGGGGCCGGCATCTATGAAGAGTTGGTGTTCCGTTTGCTCGGCATCGCGGTCATTTATGCGTTGCTCGTCAAGGGGCTGGCGTTGCCCAAATACGTCGGTGAAACAGTAGCAGTGCTCGGGACAGCGGTGCTCTTTTCGGTCTACCACTTCTCCGAGTCGAACCCGTTCGAATGGCGCAAGTTTATGTTCTACACGCTGGCGGGGATCTACCTCGCCGCTATTTACTTCTACCGCGGCTTCGGCATCGCCGTCGGCTCGCACGCCTCGTACAACGTCCTGGTCAGCGTGATTGATTTGGTCCGACAGTCGAACGAATCGGGTTGACCGAAATTTATCCGGCTTTCCCAAGCGAATCCTTACGGCAGATCCAGAAAACATCCCACCGCCTCGGTACGTGCGACCGCAATCATTCGGCCGGCGAGCAGGGCGTCGAGGGCGTCGCGCAACTCAGTTTTGGTCGGTTTCGCGCGGCGTTTGCCATACGCGGGGAAACGGTCATCGATGCGCCCGCGATAGAGCACGGCTCCCTTCGGCGAAAGCAGTACCGCTTCTGGCGTGACCTTCGCGCCGGTCGCTTTCGCCAGTGAGAGATCGGGGTCAATTAACGCTTGGCTCGAATGTTGAAAATCTGTGCAGTGCGTGGCGGCTATTTTGGCGGTGATGTCGCGATCGGAATAGACGATGGCGAAGCGAATACTCTGCGGCTCGTAGGCTTTTTGAAGCCGGGTGATTTCTGGTGCGTAGCCGTTGGCGATCGGGCAGTCAGGCAGCAGGAAAATCAGCGCGGTGGCTTTGTGCGTGTCCGAGGTGATGGCGAAGGGTTGGCCCTCGAGTGTTGTGGCGGTGATGGGTTGCAGTTGGCTTGGTTTGTCTTGCTTGCTTGGTGTGGGTGACGTCGTGCAGCCGGTGGCGCATGCGATGAACAACAGCGGGACCGCAAGCAAAATCAGACGGTAAGGTGAGCGTAAGGTCATCGCTGAAGCATACAATCGTTCGGACATTCAAGTTGCGAGGTGTGCATGTTCAATTCATCGGAACGGGCGTGTCGCGTGTGGTGCGGTCTGGCGTGTGTGTGGTTGTTCATATTGTCGGCCGGTTGCGACAATGCAGGCGTCACCCCGCCGGATGGCGCCGGCGGCGTGGACGGCGACGCTGTGGAAATCAGCGCCGCTGACCGCGAACGTGAACGCCAACTGATCGTGCAGATCGAAAAGCTCAAGCCGTTGCACAAGCCCATGGGCAAACCCCGGCCGGGCGACTGGCTGGCACAGCACAAGGAAGCGGGGCAGTCCTTCGAGTTGTACGTCGCGTCGAAGCCGGTGCGGCCGCTGGGCAAACGACGGGTGATTTACATCCAGCCACTCGGCGACTTCACCGCCACGCAGAAAAAAATCATTGCCGTGACATCTGAGTTCATGGGCGTCTATTTCAACGCGCCGGTCAAAGTGAAAGAAACCGTGCCGCTTTCGGCGATCCCCGAATCCGCACAGCGTATTCATCCGACATGGGGCGACAAACAGATTCTGTCAACCTACGTGTTACACGATTTTCTCAAACCCAAACTGCCGGACGACGCAGCTTGCTTCATCGCGTTCACGGCCCAGGATCTATGGCCGGGCGAGGGCTGGAATTTCGTGTTCGGGCAGGCGTCACTGCGTCAGCGCGTCGGCGTTTGGTCGATGTACCGTTTCGGCGATCCCGATCAGAACGAATTCACCTACAAACTCTGCCTGATGCGCACGCTTCAGACGGCGGTGCACGAAACCGGACACATGTTCTCGATCTCGCATTGCATCGCCTTCGAATGCAACATGTGCGGCGCGAATAACCTGCCGGAGTCGGATCGCCGCGACGTGTGGATGTGCCCACTGTGCGCCGCGAAGGTGTGTTGGGGTTCACGGATCAATATGGTTGATCGTTACGCGACGCTCAAAGCGTTTTATGACAAGTACGGCTTCGAGAAGGAGTCGGTGTTTATGCAGAAGTCGATCGAAGCGCTGGAGAAGTAGACATCAACCATAGGGAGGGCAATGTGTACCACGTCAACAGTTGAAACTGACCCCTGATCCCCGTCCTTTAATCCCACCGCTGATAACCCAGCCCCGCGCCGCCGTCGGGGCAGATGGCTTGCCCAGTCACAAAACTTGCTTCGTCGGAGGCGAGAAACGCGCACACGTTACCGATCTCTTCGATGGTTGCCATGCGGCCCATCGCATGGTTGGCGTCTTCTTTCGCGAGGGCTTCGCCCGGATTGTCGAGTGTGCCGGCCCATGCTTCCATCATTGGTGTGCGCACACCGGCGGGTAAAACAGCGTTGACGCGAACACCTTGCGGTGCGAGGTCCAACGCGAGTGCCAACGTCAAGCCGATCTGCCCCGCCTTGGTCGTCACATAGCTTGCCGCCTTGCCCTGCCCGACCGCGCCGACTTTGCTGCTCATGTTGATGATGCTGCCCTTCGTCTTGCGCAGGTATGGCACGGCATGCTTGCAACCCCAGAACGTGCTGGTCAGGTTCATGCGCAGCAGCGATTCAAAGTCTTCCGTCGTGATGTCATCGATCTCGACGGCAGGGGGATGCCAACCGGCGTTGTTGATGATGCAGTCGAGTCGGGCGTGCTTGTCGACCGTGTGTTGAATCATCGCGATGATTTGTGCTTCGACACTGACGTCACACGGGAGCCATTCAGCGTCGATGCCTAGTTCGCGCAGTTCAGCTTCGCGGGCCCGGCCCGCGTCTTCGTGTCGACAACAAAACACGACACGTCCGCCGCGCGTGCCGACCGCTTGTACACATCCGAGGCCGATGCCTTTGGTTCCGCCGGTGACGATGACGACTTTGTCTTTCAATGTCATAACGACATTGGACATAAAACGACGCGATTCCGCCAGTTGGTTTCCTGAAAGGAAGTCGATTCCTAAGAAGCCGACTTCAACCCTGCGATCGCTTTCAATCCTCGCTCGGCTGCGTCGCGGACAAATTGTTCATCTTCCCGGGTACGTTGGTCTTTAAGGTGCTGGTATATCCGCCGTGCTTCGGTGATGCGGCCGACCGCGGCGAGATTTTCTGCGAGAATCAGGCATGCTTGCGTGGACTTATCCCGTGCGATGCCCTTGGCGGCGTCGGCGGCTTTGAGCAGGCGATCAACTGAGTTGGCGTCGCCCATGTTTGCCAGCGCCCTCAGTGCGGCGACTTTGGCTTCGCCGGTGGAACTGTCGGCGATGGCGGTAATATCTTTCGCGCTGGCGGTGTCCTTCAACACGCCAAGCGATTGCACGATGGTCAACTGTGCACGTCCCTCTGCAAGCTTTAACGCTTTGCGCAATTCGGGTGCGCCGTCTTTGCCGATCGCCACCAGCGCGGCGGCGGCGGGGTCGCCGAGTTTGTCGTCGTGCAGATGGTTGGCGATCGCGTTGACGTTGTCTTTGTCACCGATCAGTTGAAGGGTTTGCAGCATGTAGGTTTTAACGCTGGCGACCTGCGGTCCGTCAAGTAGTGAAGCGATGGCGCCGGCGACCATCTTGCGTTGTTTTTCTTTACCAGGTCCGCACACGTAGGTGGCGACGCCGTGCAGGAGGAAGCGTGATTTGTAGTCGCTGCCATCGTCGACTTCGTCAAGCGATTCAATGATCGCGATGATCGCGGTGGATTTGTGTTCGAGGATCGAATCAAACAGCTTCGGCGCGTCTGTCGGCGATGGGCCTTCGTGTTTGCCGTTGACGTGGTCGGGCGTGTTGTCGAGAACAGTTTTGAGATTGAACGTGGGCATGGCGTGCCTCGTTGGTATTGGTGTCACTTGCATGACTGGAATAGCGATCTGTGATCGCCCGCTAAACAATCACTCTGGACTCAGCACTCAAAGGTGCCACGGCGCGCGCATCGGTTGGTTCACCAACCGGTTTGCTTCTTCGTCGCCGATGCATTGTTCTTTCACCGGATCCCACTTGAGTTTGCGGCCGGTGCGGAAGGCGATGTTCGCCAGGTGCATGATGGTGCTGGTCCGGTGCGCCGCTTCAGCGTGCCCGCCTGCGTTTTTGCGCTGTTTGACTGCCTCGGCGAAGCTGAGCAACTTGTCCGGGTCCGGCATCGCCTCGACCTTCTTGCGGTCTTCCTCGGATAGATCATTCAGACTGATCCCGCGTTGTTTCTTGCGCGAATACGGTTCGCCCCATTCGCCGCTTTCGATCACCAGCGTGAAACCGTTGGCGTACTTCATCTCCACCCAACCCCACATGCCTGCGACCTCCGGATGTGCTGGCGGCGCGTAAGGTGTGATCTCTGTCGGCCCGGTTTCGTCGTTGCCGTACACCCAGTTGATCGGATCAAATTT
>JANQKH010000910.1 GCA_028281215.1 Phycisphaeraceae bacterium
CGCATGACCTCGGCGTCGTCGCGGAAAACGCTGACGTCGTCGCCGTGATGTACGCCGGCCGCGTGGTCGAGTACGGCTCCGTGCACGACATCTTTAAGAATCCATTGCACCCCTACACGCAAGGTCTGTTCAAATCGATGCCGCGTCTGGGCGAAGAGAAACACCGCCTCGACGTCATCCCTGGCAACGTCCCCAACCCCGCCAACTTCCCCACCGGCTGCCCCTTCCACCCCCGCTGCTCGGCCACCAAGGAAGAAGCCCAAAACGCCAAAGTGGAAGACACGACCGAAGTCGCCATCGCCGGCGACGTCGAACGCCACAACGTCATGCAAACCTGCGTCCACCACGACCCACCGTTACTGGAAGTGGAGGACAAACACTGGGTGGCGTGCCACTTCGCGCCGGGGTATTCAAGCGGGAGGGAAACCGTGCCGGACGTGGCGTATCGGCGGGAGATGGCGACGGTGTGATGCAACGTCACTGTGGCAGCGAAACGTTTTCAAAGTCAAAGTCTCGATTCTCGTGCATAACTCTCCGTGCATCTTGCGCTGCGGCAAGATTGATTTCGGCCTTCTTGGGTATTTGATGTTTCTGTCGACGAATGTGTTTAAGAAAACTGGCTGGCAACTTGAGATAGTAATGATCAACCCAATAGGCAATGGTCTGATTCCAGATCCATACCCCATCAGTCACAAAGGCATCCTGATAAGGGTGCCCAATAATTGCTTCGTCGAAAGGATCACGCCGAATTGAAGGAATCGCACATTGAACACGTCCGTGACAAAGATAGCGCACAATTTGGCCGTGATCCTTGGGCGCGCGTTGCCATACATTCCCGTCCAACCAATCCAATAAAGCATCTTCAACACCCGGGGGTCGACTGGAAACAACGTAAGGAACCGCACAGAATTCCAGCTCTGCCATGATGGTCTCACTTCGACATTGCGGCGACCCCTTCACCCAGTTGAAATCGTCCCTCAATCCCCCCGCTTCCCAATCTTCTCGACGGCCTTGTCGATCGAACGTTTGAGTCGCTTGAGTTTTGTCGCTGTTGCCAATTTCCTTAAAGCGGGAATCGATTTGGATGTGCCTATGTCCGACAGAATCTTGACGCCTGCGGCTTGAACGAGATCATTCTTGTGACTCAACAGCGGCAAAACATCCTTTTCCACGGCCCCGCCGAGTTTGATCACGGACCTAACGCCGCTTCCATCGAAATTCTTGGTTTTTTTGATGATGTGCTCGGCAAGGTACTCCCTTCCGCGCGAGGGGTCCACCCGGAAAAGTGCCGTCAGTGACGGCATGCCAAACCCGTGAAAGGGGCCGGCAAGTTCGTCGGGGATCATGTTGACCAGCGCATCGGCATCGCTCGGCCTTGCCCAGCGGATGAATGCCTTTCTTACCGCGTTGCGAAAACCTTTGGGCTCGGTGTCGAGGTAATCCTTCAACAACTCATTGGGATGGTCCTTGGCATCAATCACTTTGGTGTTTCGGCCGTTGAGCCAATTCAATGCGTGCGTGTTTTTCTGAGACAGATCGACCTTGAGTTGGGCAATCGCATCCGGCAAGGATTCGATCTTGGTTCGCTCCGCATGTGCCGGTAGCGCAATGGAAAACAGTGAAATGGCGATCAAATATTTCATGTCTAACCTCCCGACGTTCAGTCGATACATCATACCTCAAGGGGATCAGCGAGGAATGACAATCGATTACAAAGTCAAAGTGTGACGCGCCTATCCTCCACTCCACATCGGTGTTTACCGCCTCGCCTTCGACCGCACATAACTCCCCGTCGACTGATGCGGCGTCAGCGGCCAATCGTCTGTGCGGAACGGGTACGCCGGCAGTTCCATATTGTTCATCAGACCACCAATCGGCAGGTTGCTCTGCGCGTAACGCACGGCGACGGGTTTGCTGACCGAATCGCTCCACACAATGACGGCGCTTTTGTTGCGGTCAACGCGTGCCTGCACATCGCTGTGAAACACCTTGTCTTCGCCTGCGATGTAGAAGCCGACGGGCACGTCCTTGTTCATCGTTAGCCCCTGCGCGGTTTCCTTCTTGAAGTAAAGCGTGCACTTGTTGCCTTCGATTTCCATCTTCTCAAAAACGGGGCCTTGCCAGGCGATGGGTTGGTTGCGGGCGCCTTTTTGTTTGTAAACCTCCGCGAGCGCCCAACGGGCCGCGCGTTCGCCGACGGGTTGTTTGTGGCGGGGGTGGATGTTGCCATCGACGTTTAGATCAAACGATGCGATCAAGCCGGTGTTCGCCGTGCGTTGCCAGACATCGAACTGGATTTCGCGGACGACGTTGGTGTGATGGTTCATGTCGTACGTCATGCTGCGGCGGTTGGACCAGCCGGCGATCTGGATGATGCCGAACGGCAGGTTGGTGTCGCCGAACGCGTCGCGGTGCGTGTCGATGACGGCGGGGAAGGTGGCGTAGAACGGCTTCCACGATTCGCCGAAGCTGTTGTTTTCGCCTTGATAGAAAAGCACGCCACGCACGGAATAGCCGGACAGCGGCGCAATGATGCCGTTGACCATGCCGGCCGGCTGCCGGCCTTTGCCCGGGTTCTGCCGCAGGCGCGGGCGACCCGGTCGCCGTCCGCCCGGCTTCAATGTTTTGACTTTCGCCTCCCACGCGGCGAGTGCTTTTTCATAGTCGGCCTTCGCGCCGGCTTCGGCGCCGCCGTCGTTCCATTTCTTCATCGCCTCGGCAAACTTGTCGAAGTAAGGCTGCATCTCCGGAATCTTTTCAAGCCGGTCGCGCGTGACCCAATGTTGCGCCATCGTGCCGCCCCACGCGGTGTCGATCAAGCCGACGGGGACTTTCAGAAAACGATGCAGCCGTTGGCCAAAGTAGTAACCGACGGCTGTGCAACTGGAAATGTGTTCCGACTGACAGGTGAACCATCGGCCCTCGGCGTTGGGATCATCGACGACCGGATAGTCGGCGTTCGGCGTGGGCGATGCGATGTTGGGAATGCGGGCGAAACGAATCGCCGGGTAATCCGCCGACGCCATTTCAAGGTTGGCGTCGCGCGTGCCGGCAAGTGTCCACCGCATGTTGCTCTGCCCGCCGCAGATCCAAACCTCACCGACAAGCACGTCGCGCACCTGAATCGTTTTGTCACCGGCCGTCGCGGTAAGCGTGCGGTTCTCAAAACTCGCCCTCATCGGTTCAAGCAGCAACTGCCAACTGCCCTGCTTGTCGGCTTTGGCATGCACCGTCTGCCCGGCAAACGCCACGCGTACCGCAGCACCCGGCTTCGCCCAACCCCAGATGCGCACCGGCTTGTCGCGCTGAAGCACCATCCGATCACTGAAAATATTCGCCAGCTTCAACGCCTCAACCTTCACCGCTGGACGCTTTGGCGTCGGAACAAAGTCATCGGCCAGAACCCAACGCGTGCCACACAGGGCGATCAAAACGACGAGTAAGCGCGACATGAATGACATAGCTTGTCTCCGTGAGAGGGGGATGCGGGTCGGTCATTTTATACACACCCAACCGATGGTTTTCGTGACGGGCATACGACGGACGTATGAACGCCCCAAAGTCACCGCTGGTCAGGCGCATAGCGTCGTCCCCGCCGTCAACTGGCATGGATTCGTAGCGGTATGGTTGATTGGCGCTGGTTTAGCTATGAAGACCGGCCGGAAGTGGAGATGCCAGATCAACCGACCTTTCTACTTCAAGACAAACTGAAACGGAATCGAGATACGGCTGCGAACGGCCATGCCGTTTTGTCGGGCTGGTTGAAATTGACCTTGGCGCGCGGCGTCCAGCGCTGCGGCGACCAGTCGGCTGAAGCCGGGCGAGCGAAGCACGCGCAGCTGGCCAACCGATCCATCGGCCAACACCTCCACTTCAACCACCACCGTTCCCGCCTCACCTTTTCGGCGAGAAAGTGACGGGTATTTCGGATGGGGCAGTGACTTGATGTTGATGCCGCGCGTTACGCCGGCAGGTCGGACCGACGCGGTGGGTGACGTCTTCGGCTGGGCCGGCTCGGTGACTATGTCAAACTGCGGTTCGATGGTCGGCAATGTCAAAGGCCGTTCAAGAGTGATCGATTTGGGATGCAAAGTCGACTCAGTCGACGCTGAGGTCGAAGCGTTGGAGTGCGCCGGACGATCGTGAATGGACTTTGAAGTGGCGTGAGCCACAGGAATGGTCTGCGTTTGACGTAGGTCGGGTGCTTGAGCACGGACCGCCGTCTTTGCTTTCTCCATGATTGGTGCGGCATCCGGCGCGTTGAATGATGCGACGGACGTTGGTGCGGGCAACTGTTTTGAAACCACTGTTGGGGTTGGGGTTGGAGACGGCGCCGGATTCGCCTCCGACGTGGTCGCGGTAATGGGTACGGTCATTGGCCGCAGTTTGAGCTGAACCACTTGCTCGCCTTGCCGCAATTGCAATTGCGCGGGTTGCTGCGACGAATTGCTCAGCCCACCAACCTCGATCCAACTCAAGCCGACGAGAAACACCGCGTGCAGCAACATCGTTCCGCCGACGGCGTACGTCGTCACGGGCGTCGCCGACGATGCGGCGCCGGCTTTGGTCGAACTGATCAGCGGCTTACTCATCACTCAGAATCGAAACTCCAGCCCAAGGACAAAGTTCCGGCCAACCTCATTTGTGCCGGAACCGTGCACGCGATAATCCTTGTCCAGTATATTTTCGATGGCAAGGAAGACTGTCACATCTGCAGTGACCTCAATGCCGGAACGAACGCTGAAAACTGCATATCCGGGCGTCCCGCCGGGCGGGATACGCTGGGTGTCGCCCAGGTCGCCCGGAGCAAGTTTGTCGGCCCGATCGGCCAGTAGAGCGGCACCCTCAACCCACCATTGATTGTTGGCGTCATCGAGTCGAACGCCCAACAGGCCTGTGATTGGCTGGACGCGCGATGCGTAACCACTGACCAGCGAGGTCGGATCCGAAAGATCCAGAAACGTATCCAATTCGCCTTCAACCCATGCGACGTTGCCAAACAGTGTGACCTGCGGGCAGACACGATAACTCGCGGCCAGTTCGATGCCCTGATAATAACCATCGCCGGCATTGACACGGCTGATAATGGTTTCTCCGCCCGGCGCGATGGCTCCCGTTGGAGCGTCCACGATGGAGTCGCTCACAATGGTGTAGAAGTACGCTGCTTCGGCTGCGAATCCTTCATCACGCATCTTCGTGCCGATCTCAAACTGAATGTAGTTCTCTTCGTCCAGATTCTCGGCGCCGACCGCCACCGTATTGGTGCGCTGACTCACGTTGGCACTCAGGTCGTGCAGGTTGGGAGCGCGGAAGCCTTGCGACACGCCGCCGTAAATGTTGACGTGCTCCGGAACCAGGTGGTACACACCGCGAATGGACCCTACCACACCGGTGAAGTCTTCATCAATCGTGCGGACGCCACTGGTCGCCTGGTCGAGCGCGCGATCCGCCTGCGCCCGCGCGTACGTGAACCGTCCGCCGAGGATCAGGTCCAGTTGATCGGTCAGTTTGATTTCGTCCTGGAGAAACAAACCGATGATGTCATATGAGGCGTCGTCGGCCACCGGCCCTTGAATCTGCGGCACCACGGGCCCGCCGAGGTTCTGCCGCGTTTCGCTCGAATTGACGTTGTCGTGATAAAACTCAAAGCCGTAAGTCAGCAGGCCAATGGACGTATCGGAAGTGGCCTGCGCGGACAGTCCGATCGTGCCGATTTGCCGGGCTTGGAGATCGCGCCGGCCGCTGCCGCGAATGCGGTCCTGTGTATCAACTTGTTCGTGCCAGGAAAGACTCGCGCTGAAACTTTCGATGGCACCGCCGATGTTGTCCGCATGAAGTTGCGCATAGATCAGCCGACGGTCCATATCCAGGTCGCGTTGCAGGTCGGAACCCACGGTTGTTCCGCTGAAACTCTCCGAAAACACTGTGGAGTGCGTGCGCGGCACGTTGTTCTGCTGGACCTGTTGATACGCGAACACCAGTTGCGTGTCCGGTGTGAAAAAGTATTCGGTCTTGAAATCGACATCCCATTCGTCATAGCCGGTGTTGGGCTTTTCACCACTGCCTGCTCGCAATGTGCCGAACCATTTGCCGGTCGCGCCGAAAAGGACACCAAACTTGTCGTCGATCGTCGCGCCGACTTCCGCTCGGGCAATGTGTGAATCCTCCGCGCTGGCAATGCGGTACAGACCCTTTCCGAAAAAGCTCGTGCCTTGCCCGAAGTCGAACGGTGAGATTGTTCGCGCGTTTACCGTGCCGCCGACGGCGTCGGAGCCGTACAACACCGAACTCGGCCCCTTCACCACTTCAAACGAATCGATCGAATAGGGGTCAACCGTGTTCCAGAATTGAATCGGCCCTGCTCGAAACGTTGAATTGTTCAGGCGAATCCCGTCAATCAGGAAAAGATTGCGAAACCCGGTGATACCGCGAATGAAAGGTGAACCCTGACCCGGCGACGTCTTCTGAATCATCAAGCCGGGGATTTCTCGCAAGGCATCAGGCGTCTGTTTGATTTGCCGTCCCGCCAGATCATCGGCGCCGACAATGCCGAGGCTGTAAGGCGTATCAAATGCCGGCTTCTCGCCGCGTGTCGCCGTGATGACGATGGGATTTGCAGTGCCCGCATCCACGATCTTCGCATCACCTGCACCTTCACCATCAGCCGCGTGAAGCCCCACCGTTCCAATCCACAATGCGGCGGCAACACAAACTACCCATCTGAACATGCTTCGGACTCCCTGGAGTTATTTGGTAAAGACATCGCGCTCGAAAGTGGTCACGATTATGGTGAGCCGAATTCCGATCCACGCAGGATTTGCAGTGCATGCCCGGTGGCGCTGCGGCTTCCAAATCAACTCACGCGTCGGTAAGGGATTTTGTTGTGGGCTGAACAAAGTTTGTAATATGTTTGGATATCGTGTTCCATGCTATAAAATGCGGGCGATCGGTCTGCGCGGGGTTTGACTCGGTTGATATCGAAGCACCTCGATGGCGGTCCGCAACTGCATT
>JANQKH010000006.1 GCA_028281215.1 Phycisphaeraceae bacterium
ATGCTGTCATTGGAACTTTTGAATGCCGCCTTGTCATGAATTGGACGAAGTTCGAGGCTTGTCTCGAAGAGAAACTTCTTTAAATGCGGCAAGCAGCCGTCGGCGATCTGCTTAAGGAATTCTTCGGCATCCTGGATCTGTTGAAGGTTACTCATAGCTTGTGTTATTCCACATAATTTCCGTGTTGACAAGCAGTAGAAAGTTAATCCCGAACTGCGCATCAATGAAACCCCTCCTTGGAATCGATAAAAGCATCAATTCTTGAGCACGAAATGGCTCTTGGTCATGGTGACATGTGTTGGCTCACCATTTGGAAGAGAACTCTTCCAAAACGTGTTCCTGTGTGAGATTCAGATAAATGGCAGTCGTTTCGAGTCGATCATGGCCGAGGATTTTCTGTAAAGTGGCTAGTGAAATCCCTTTTTGCAAGGCCAAGGTTGCGAATGTGTGCCGCAAGATATGCGGCGATACATTTGTTGACAGTTTGGCGCGATTGGACAGTTCATCGGCTTCTTCGAATCGTAGAGGTTCTCTGACGAATTGATAAGGCATAGGTTTTGCTGGTTTTGACTTCCCAATTGTGCTGGTTTTGGGAAACGAGTTCCCAAATTGGCTAGGAAACCGTACCATGGCCGATTCCGATGGGAAACACCTAGATTCAAGTTCTAAGTCGATGGCGGAGTACTGTGATTCACTATTCAGGAACCTCTGTTGATTGCCCAATTACTGGCGGAAGACGAAGTACCGTGACAATGAGCTATCACGTCTAAAGCGAACAGTCGTTCAAATTCTGTTGACACACTGTGGCAATCTGTGGCAGAGTGAAGTCATGAGTTCACGCGAAACGAAGAACATTTCATTGACTGCAGAACAGTCCAGATACATTGATCAGCACGTTGAATCAGGGCACTACCAGTCTGCCAGTGAAGTTGTACGGGATGCGCTTCGTCTGATGCAAGAGCGGGAGTCTATTAAATCTTCGGCACTAGCCGATGTCCGTCGAAAGATTCTTAAAGGACTGGTTCAAGCAAGCCAAGGCAAGCTTCGGGATGGCGAAGAGTATTTTCGAGCCTTAATCGAACGCATCGATGCAAAGGGCGGATGAGCGACTTTTCGCTGACGCCGTCGGCGGAAGCGGACATAAAAGAAATCGTTGATCACATTCGGAAAGAAAGACCGCTCACCGCAGTTAAGGTCGCTAGACGACTTCGTAAAGTGATGAAAGAATTAGCTGCGATGCCTGGTTTGGGGCATCTGCGACGGGATTAGAGTCCGGATGGTCAAGTGCTTAGCTTCTTTCCCGTGTATTCATACTTGATCCTGTTCAGGCCTGAAACCAAGCCCCTTGAAATCATTCGTATCTTGCACGGCGCTCGTGATGTCGAGGCAATCCTCGGAGGCTAGAATCTGGGATGCAACGTCAATTCGCTCAGGCAACTTGCTAGACAGGCGCCTAACTAGCTAGAGTTCATTCGATAAAAAGTCACGGGGGATTTCAGCGATGTCAGATTTCCTCACTTGAGGATTCACAATCAGCTGATTGCCGCAGAATTGACCTCCTCTAAAAAAAACAACCACGAGTATTTGCGGCGCTTCCTGCGTGCCTTCCAAGCATCCGCTCCGGCTAATGATAATGAAAGTGGATTGACTGGCTTAATTGGGATGTTGCTAACAACTCCCTTTATTATTGCCTTTCCAACATTGGCCTCGCACTTTGCCTCGGTTACTAAGCGCCACATTGAATCCAACAACTCATCAGAAATGTCTTTGTTACCGCTAGAAGCTATGGTCTGAAGTTTTTTAAGAGCCGCGCGCCGGTATTTACTCTCTCGAAGTTGAAACACCAAATCCCAATCCAATTCTCTTATCCTTGGGACAACAAGTTGTAAGTCGCGAGTAAGTTGTTCCTGAGATGCGCTTGGAGCCGTCTGTTGGTAAGCTCGACAATACAACCACTGCTGAAGTTCGTCCAGAACACTCGGAACGCCGAAAGTCGCGGACAAAACAATGGAAGCTTCGGCATCCACAAGCTCATCGATGATGATTCCATCCGTCCTGGAATCAAATTCACTCCACGCACCATGGTGTTTTTTGAATTGAACGCTCGAAGTTCGATCGGACGGACCGCCGCCTCTGCGGGCCATGCGAGCAGCAAAGCTTTTGAGAAAGTTCTTGTTGTATCGATTTGCTTTTGTTACAACTTGTGGACGTAGCCTGTCTATTGCATTTTTCGTTCGTTGCCGTCTCTTCGCAAAATCATAGTCTTCCAAAAACACTGCATTGTCTTCTAACCACCTAAACGCCTTAGGTTCTCTCCATGCAAATTGTCCACTTAAAGCGCTCCAGCTGTATCTATCTTCAAGAATAATGTTCTCGAAGATGAGAATATATGGCTTGAGCCAGGATGTATCTAGCTGCGCACCAAATACGCCATCATTGAGGAATATGCTGTCGGGAGTGAATATGCCTTTCTTGTCATCCATCATCAATCGAGTGGGGCAGGTCAAGTTCCAAGTGGAACTGCAAATTCAGCTCTAATCCGGTATTCATTCTCGATACAAGTTGAATTAATCATAACCACCAAACATAAACAACCATGTGTCTTCATCCGTGCTGTTAAACAGGCCATGAAGTTGGCCTGTCTTGCACAAAGCCAACGACCCTGTGGTGAGCGTGCGCACCTCGAACGCCCGTTCGCGATGCGGCATTTGGCACCAATCGCCTTCGACCATGTAACCTTTGCCTTGCATCATCAAAAACACTTCCTGATTGTCACGGTGGCGGTGAATACCGATGCCGCATGTCGGTTTGAGAATGTGCAGGTCCATGTAGTCCACGGCCATGAACGATTCGTACCGTTTACCCGGGGCCTTGCTTCCATGGGAGTCCAAATTCCAATCGTTTAGTTCGCGGCCGAGCTCATCAGGGCCATTGCCGCCTTTGTAATTGGAGAACAGATTTCGGTACTCCAAAAACCCAACACCTCCGTGTGGATTGGGACTGACACCGGTTTCAATGAAATGATTCCATCCACGAAAAGACATTGAGAACTCGTAGTGGTGATTGGCGCCAAAGTTCGAATCCCATACCGTCTCGGCTTCGTTGGCAAACGCAACTTCGATATGCAGTGGCAACATCGGATGCATGGTGTGATCCGTCGCTCGCTGCCAGATCTTGACCCCGTTGAGGTTTTCACGTTGGAAATCATCCCTTGAACCGAGTATCAAGTCGTTACGCACCGTCAATTCACCGCGGTCGAATGACGCCTTGCCTTTGTCGTCTAGGGCGTCGCGCAATGGAAAACCCGGATCACCCCACATTTCAACTTCGTACCGATCGCTGGTTTCGTTGTAGGGCAGCTCAATCAAACTCGGCGTTGCCTGATTACCAACCTTGATCCACATCTTGACCTTGTGCCCCAGCCCGCCGGCGGCTTGCGACAAGACCGAATCCGGGCCGCCGCGATACGACACGCGCAGAAATGGGCCCGTCCAATCGCCAGCGCTGGCCCAGCCGCGAATCACGTGAACGTCGGTCAAACGAAAATGGCTGATGTTTTGCTTTTGGAAATCCGTCTTGCTGTTTTGATGACGCGGATTGAGTACGCCGGAATTGTCGCCTTGCGGGCCGTAGAGTTCGAGGTAATCGAATGGAAACAGGTATTCAAGCCCGTCCGCTACATAGAATTCGCGTTCGGCGGCGAGTTCGACGCGTTCGATCACACCCATCAACTTGACCAGCGGATTGTTGGCGTTGTAGTTCGGCTCGCCTTGAACGGCATTGACTTTATCAGTATCGACGATTTGCATGGAGACGCCTTTGTGGCTTAGCTGCTGTGATAGAGAAATGCGACAAACTTGAGCGGCTCGTCACCTTCGTTTTTGATCCCGTGAATTCCGCCGCTCTTAGTAAAGATCACGCTACCAGGTTTTACGGCCACTTCCTTGCAAGGCCGCGGGTCAAGACCAAACAATTCTCGTTTAACGGTTGGCAATTCCGACGACCCGGGATCATCGTTTTCACCAATGTACGCCGTACCTGTTCCTTGTGTGATGTAATACAGTTCTTCTGTGCCGATATGGCGATGTGTTCCTTCGATGGTGCCTGGCGGGATGGTTACTTCGTGGAAGAACACAACGGTGCCGCCAAGTTCTCGCTGCAACAGCCATCGCATTTCGATGACGTTGTTGTCGTGACGTTCCGCATCATCGTTGTTCATCATCGCGTTGCGATAGCGTACCGGTTCGACTTCTTCGGATTGCAAGAACCACCCGCGCTGAAAATCGATCAGGTAGTTGCTGTCTTCGATCGTGTTCAGTTGCGAACTAGGATCGGCCGTATTCGGTACCTGATGGCTTCGCAAGTAGTTGTTGTCCCATTCGGGATTGTTGATTGTGTAACCAAAAGGCAAGTCGATGTTGTTTTCGCGCATGGCGACTTCGACGCGACGAAGTGCTTTTAAATCGTCAAGCGCTGGCGTGAACTGTTTGATCCGGGTGATCGAACCGTTCTTACCCATCAAATCGATCACCTTGATGTCGTGACGCGATCCGGCGGGCGGCTCGGTTGTTTGCCAAATCTCAACCTGATAGGCATCGATCCATGGGCAATACGTCAGTTTTAAATCATTGGTTTCGGCCGCCAACGATTCGTCGGTGGGTAACAATTTCAACCACGCTAACAATTCGCCCCGAAGGAATCGATTCTTCTCACGCGCCAGTTCGACGAGTCGGCTGGCACGGTATTCGAGGCGCATGAAATTCGTCAGCCATTGCCCGTCAAGATAAACGTCGCCCTTCATCACAGTAATGTCGTGTTTGCTGCGCACTTCGCGCACGTTGTATCTATATCGCGAGCTCCGCGTGGCGTTTAGATACTGTGCGTGATAGACGCGATCGGGGTAGAACACCACCTTGAAGATGTTGTTTTCCGGTTTCGTAAACAGTTCATCGAATTGAGGATTCATGCTTACAACCTTTGCAACAACTGATCTGCGATACGGAAGGCATTCGCTTGGATGGTCAAAGTTGGATTGGCGCCGCCGCTGGTGGGCATGAACGCACCATCTGTGACGTAGAGATTGTCGAACTGCCAGAGCCGGCAATCGGGGTTGAGCACTGAATCGTTGGCGTCGGTACCGAATCGCGCACCGCCGAGGATGTGATTGGCAATGCGAGCCCGCGCGTTTTCGGCCAGGTAGATGCCGCCGAACTCGACAGACATATCCGACGCGCCGGGCACGCCGTTAAGTAATACCTGGCGGCATTGCTCAGCCAGCGTTTGCATCAGATGCACATCGTGACTGTGCCAGACCTTGTCGATATAGGCGACTTTGCGGTTCCATTTGTCGCGTATCGTAGGGTGCAGGTTGATGTGATTGGTCTTCAATGGAACTTGATTTGCCATAAAACTGACGGAAAGCCGGCGGCCAAAATCTTCTTCTAGAAACTTTTGGAGTTCCTCCCCGGTCTTATTCGTTTCGGTAACAAAGGCCTTCCAGATCGTGTCCAGGTCCTGGCTGCCGTGGGTGCGCGCCAAGGAAATCGGAATCGCTTGGTCAGACGTGTTGTTATAGATCGCACCGCCGGCCCAAAGACCGTTGGCTTTGATGAAATCATCGCGGGCACAAAAATCAGTAGCCCAATCACTGTCCATCGAGATCGATTTGTCGAAACGACCCGGCACGCGCGTCTCCGCGCCGCCAAAACAATGTGTCAGAAAATACTTGCCCAGCAGGTCGTTGGTGTAGAGCCGTGAGCCGAACCCCATCGCGTCCTGTTCGCCCGACAGCATCAACAATCGAACCGACTCAATTGCCGAGCACGCGACGACAATCAATTTCCCTTCGGCGAATGTCTCGCGTCCGCTCGGATCGCGGTAGTGAACCTGCGTGACATTCGATCCATCGCTCGACAAGTGGGTTACGTTGCAGTTGCATTGAATCTTGAAGTTCGGCAGATCGCTAATTGGCGCAAGCAGTGCGACCCATGTATTGGACTTGAAACCCACCGGGTCGCCGTAACGATTGACATACCCAGTCTTCGGATCGCCAGCCTTGCGACCACTTGGTTCATGGTCTTGCGTAATGATCGCCAATGGCGTGCGGTAACGAGGCATGCCCAGCGCGTCCATCCCGGCAGCCACGAATTCACTAATTGTGTTCGGTTCGAGCGGTTGTTGGTAGTTATCGGCGCTAAATGGCTTCGCTTGGTTATTCGACGTGCCGTTGATGCCGACAAGCCGTTCGACTTTGACGTAATAGGGTTCTAGGTCGTCGTAACTAATCGGCCAATCTCTGGCTTCACGCTTCACATCATCGTTTGGGTCGTTGGCCAAGTCATTTCGATTATCGTTGTAGCTGGCTAAACGAAAATCATCTTCGCTGAATCGCAACGACACCGCGCCGTACAACCGCGTACCGCCGCCGACAACCTGAGCCGTGTAGCCTTCGATTGTCACTCTATCTTGCCCGTTTTTGTCGACGTAGACGTGCGGCTCATCGTTGACGTCCGGTTCGACATGGCTTGAATAAAACGATTCCCCCTTGTTGGCTACACTGTCAATGGTG
>JANQKH010000024.1 GCA_028281215.1 Phycisphaeraceae bacterium
ACCGCCGACCGCGACGAGTTCGTTTACCTTTTCGTGCAGTTGTGAAGTCGAAAGTGTGTAAGCATCCGTATCGCCAAGGTCGCGCTTGAACGCACAAAACGTGCAGTTTGCGGAACAGATGTTGGTGTAGTTGACGTTACGGTCGATGACGTAAGTGCGGAGAGATTTGGCGACTTCGGATTTCGGATTTTGGATTTCGGATTCGGAGTAGCGATCACCCATCTTACGGTCGGCGATCGCGGTGGACCATCGGCCGAGATCGTGCAGCGAGGCGTGGTGATACAAATGCAACGTTTGCTCAGCCGTCAACCGGGCATCGCCGGCGACGACTGCGTCGATATCGATGTCTGCGAGTTGGGTGGTAGAGGCGATCATGGCGGCGTCATCGTAGGGCGAATCTGGGCAGTTTGCCACGCGGTTTGAAATGCCGCGATTAGCCCCGACGGAAGGCGAAGTGCGCCCGTGAATTGTCTGCATTCGCGCTCCGCTTCACAATGAGGCTCAACTTTACAACGCTCCCCCCGGCACATTCGGCGACACCGGCTTCATGATTTGAATATCAACCCGGTCACTCGGAATCAACTTGCCATCATTGATGCGTTGCTCGGGGTCGAACGTTTTCTTGATTTGTTGAAAGGTTTCAATTGTCGCCGGGTTGAACATCTTCTCCATGAGGTGGAGTTTTTCGATGCCGACGCCGTGTTCGCCGGTGATCGTGCCGCCGACGCTGAGGCAGTATTCGAGGATTTCTTCGCTTAAGCGCAGAATCTGCTGCACCTGTTCGGGATCGTCTTCGTCGAAGAGCATGATTGGATGAATGTTGCCATCGCCGGCGTGGAAGACGTTAGCGATGCGCAGGCCGTACTTCGCGCCGAGTTCCATCACGTGGGCGATCACTTCGGGCAGCATCGACCGCGGCACGCAGGCGTCTTGCGTGCAGTAGCTGTGACTCAGTCGACCGACCGCGCCGAATGCTTTCTTTCTGGCCGACCACAACTCGGCGCGGCGGACCGGATCGCTGCACTGTTCAATGTCATGCGCGCCGTTCTGATGCGCGATGCGCACGATCTGTTGCATCTGTTCATCGAGGATTTGATCCACGCCGTCCACTTCGAGCAGCAGCAACGCCTGCGCGGTGGTGGGAAAGCCGAAGTGGAATGCGCCTTCGACGGCTTCGATCATTGCGCCGTCCATCATTTCCATCGAGGTCGGTGTGATGCCGGAAGCGATCACGTCGCTCACCGTCTGGCAGGCGTTCCACGTGGAGTCGTACACCGCGTAGAAAGTACGAAAGTGCTTAGGGTCCGGCACAAGTCGGCACCAGACGCGGGTGATGATGCCGAACGTACCTTCGCTGCCGCAGATGAGCGCGGGCAGGTCGGGGCCGATCGAGTCGTACAAGCCGCGTTCATTGGCGCCGCCGATGGAACCGCGGACGGTGGTGACTTTCCCATCGGGTGTCACGATTTCCATGCCGAGGATATGGTTGGTGGTCACGCCGTGTTTGAGGGTGTTGATGCCGCCGGCGTTGGTGGAGGTGTTGCCGCCGATGGTGGACGCACGCTGGCTTGACGGGTCGGGAGAAAAGCGCAGACCGGTGTCTTTGATCGCATCACTTAAGGAAAGGTTGCGCACGCCGGCTTGCACAATGGCGAAACGGTTTTCAGCGTCCACCTTTTCAATTAGTGTCATGCGGCTGGTCGTAATAAGTACGCCTTCCCCATACGCAACTGCCGAGCCGGCAAGCCCTGTGCCCGTGCCGCGCGGTACGATCGGCAGGTCGAATTCGTTGAGCGCTTTGACACATTCGGCAACCTGTTGCGTTGTTGTCGGAAAGACCACTGCGGTTGGCAGACCTTTCGCGATCGGGAAGCCGTCGCTTTCATAGACGAACAGTTCATCCGGATCGCTGAGTATGCCTGCATCGCCCACAATTTGGCGCAAACGTGGGACGACAGGATGCTCCGTCGGTTGAACAGCTTCGCTCATCAATGCATCGTATGAATGATGGGTTTGAATGTGAAATGAAGGGAAGAGATCTGGGTTTGGAGTTCAGGAAAGTCGGGCATAAGGAACTGCAGCGAAGGTCTAGATCAACATCAAGAAGAAATACTCACCGTACGGTTTGCCGGATACTCGAGCGATAGGTCCGGTTGTAATACACATCGCGCGGCCGACCGTTGACCGTGCCCTGGCGATCGTAAGTCTGATTGACGATCGTTTCGAACGTGGAGGATTCGTAGCCGGCGTGGACGGATCGTTGGTGATCGTTACGGCCGGTGTACCACATCGTACGACCGCCGTGCGCGAGCGGCGTGTTGACCGTCCGCTTATGCAGGGCTTCGGTTTCGACCGCAAGGATTGGCCGGCGCGGACGCCACGGTCGCAGGCGTTCCTTCATCTGCTGATCCCAGATGGGCTTGGCACCACCTCGTGGTGTGTCGGTTTCATTGGTCGGCGCAGATTGACAGCCGGCCAGAACGGCAGCCGTTAGCAAAAGACACATGCCAAGCGGATTGATCGCTTTCCACTTCACGGCTGAAGGGTCGCGATTGGCGTGCCAAGTGAGTGGGATTCATCCGGATTTATATTAGTGTTGTGCTGACAGTTGTTTATGAAAGAAGATTGGATTCGGCATACGATTCAGCATGTTGCCTGTGCTCATCACGCGTTGTCTGTGAGCAACGGCATAACCCAATGCGGACGTTATCACAGTCGTACAATCATGCGATCTCTGGTTCGTAAAGCTGAGGCATGTCGGCCAGCCGTGGTATACAGCTCGGTTCAATGATTCGCCGCCAATCGTGCCTGCATCCCGCTTGACGACAAGGGTTTGGGTAACCATAATGCCCAGCTCGGCAGTCCGCAGGGCGATGGTCGTTCTGAAGTGACTTTCGCGAAAGCCGCAGCCGCGGCCTCACGCGTTGTTCGCCAACCTTCCTGGCTTGTGTCAGGCCTGGCTTGCGTCAGGGTTACCGAAAGGTTGTTCCATGGCCAATTACCTTGGTCCTAAGGTCAAGTTGTCCCGTCGTGTCGGCGTGCCCATCGCTGACATCCCCAAGCACACCTCCAAGCGTCAGCTCAACCCGCCGGGCATGCACGGCTACCGCGGTCGTCGTCTGCGCGACTACGGCGTGCGCCTGAACGAAAAGCAGAAGCTTCGCTACCACTACAACGTGCTCGAAAAGCAATTCCGCCGATTGGTCAAGGAAGCCGGCACGACCAAAGGCAACACCGGCGAAGTGTTGCTGCGTTTGTTGGAACAGCGGTTGGACAATGTGATTCGCCGGCTTGGTTGGGCTCGCACGATCTGGGCGGCGCGGCAGATGGTCGTGCACGGCCACATTCAAGTGAACGGCCGCAAGGTTGACCGCCCAAGTTTCCGTGTAAGCCAGGGTGACAAAATCACTGTCAAAGAAAAAACGCACAACATGGTGCGCGAAAACATGGAATCGATGGCGGGTCTGGTCGTGCCGGCGTGGTTGAGCTTCGACCCTTCGACGCTGACCGCGAATGTCGAGGCCGTGCCGACGTCGGATCAGATTCCATTCGATGTAAATATGAACCTGATTGTGGAATTCTACCGGTAGGCTGTCAGATTCCACGAACGTCGTCACTCCAAGCACCAGGTTTTTGCCTGGTGCTTGTTTTATTCATCCTCGCGTTGTCCCGTTTTGCGATACGTCGCTCGTCGCGCCGCATACTCCTCCGGTGAGACCGGCAGGTCCGGTTCCTCCACGCCTTCGATCGCCTGTTGGTGCAGCTTTTTCAAAAACGGCACACACCACTGGCAGCCGGTGCCGGCTGACAAGCATTCGCTGATCTGGCTGGCGTACTTCGGCTTCTCACGCTTGCAGTAATTCACGATTTTGCGCATCGATACGTGAAAGCAAAGGCAGACGTTGTCATCGGGATCCATGGTGCGATTGTAGAACGCAGAAGCGCCGTTCGCTCATGCGGGTCGTGCGATACGGGCTACAATACGCCCATGCCTCGCGGAAACCATACCAGTTCGATGAATCGCTTGGTCGAGCAGTTCAGCCGGCTGCCCGGTATCGGCAAGCGTTCGGCTGAGCGGTTGGCGTTTCACTTGCTTAAGCAATCGGACGAACAGGTCGCCGAACTGGCTTCTGCGATTGGTGACCTCAAACGCAGCACGAAACAGTGTTCCGTTTGTTTCAATCTGACCGACGCGGACCCGTGTTCAGTCTGCACCGACCCGAATCGGACCCAGGGTTTGGTGATGGTCGTGGAGCAGCCGAGCGACCTGCTGAGCATTGAGCAGACGGGTTTATACAAGGGCGTGTTTCACGTGCTGATGGGCAGGGTCGCGCCGCTGGACGGCATTGAGCCGGGCGATCTGACGATTGCGGCATTGCTCGAACGCGTTCAAAACGGGCTGGCTGGCACAAGCCAGGGTGACGGCGCCGATCGGCCTCGCATTGAGGAAGTCATCATCGGCACGAACCCCACGCTCGAAGGGGACGGCACAGCTTTGTATCTTGTAGAGAAGTTGACCGCGTTGGGTGTGAGAGTTTCGAGGCTGGCGCGTGGCCTGCCCTACGGATCCAACATGGAAATGGTCAGCAAGGCGGTTCTCGCAGATGCGATGGACGGCCGGCAGCCGATGTAATCATCATGCAAGTAGGTTTCGGACAACAGATGCGCGCTGATCAGCGGATGGATCAGCGGATCACGCAACGGCAGATCCAGCAGGCAGAAATCCTGCAACTGTCCGCCGCCGCGCTCGAAGAACGCATCGAGCAGGAACTGACCAGCAATCCGACACTCGAAGTGCGCGAGCCTGGCGGCGACGAGCCGGACCTCAAAGCCGAACGCGAGGAAGCCCAGCGCGACAGCACCGAAGGCGAGCGCCCGCTGGAAGTGAAAAACGATTCGGAAGACGCCAGCCACGCTGACGACTTCGAACGCCTCAACAAAATGGTTGAGGAGTACGGCGACGAATTCCGCGACGCTTTCTACGAAGGCGCCGCCTTCCGCCCGCAACGCAACGACGGCGAGCCCGACAAAAAACTCGAAGCCCTCAAAGCCACACCCGCCCGGCAACAAAGCCTGCGTGAACAGTTGCTCGACCAGTGGCGGATGGTGGAAGTGACCGACGACCTCCGCGCGGCCGGCGAATTCCTCATCGATTTCATTGATGCCGACGGATACATCCGCACGCCGATCGAAGAAATTCTTAAGCAGGCGCCGGGACACTTTGACGAGCCTTTGATCGAAGAAGCATGGGCGTTGGTGACGCTCAACCTTGAACCGGTAGGTATGGGGGCTCGCGATCTGCGCGAATGCCTTCTGTTGCAAATCGATTCGCGCATTCGTCAGCAACGGCGCGGCGAAGCGGACGAAGTGGACCTGACCCTGGCGCGCATTCTCGTCGAACAGCACCTCAAGGACATTGAAGCCAACCGCTTGCCCAAGATCGCCAAAGCGACCAACGCGTCGATCGACGACATCAAAGCGGCGCTGTTGAAACTGCGAAGGTTCCACCCGCACCCCGGCCGACTGCTCGTCGATGAAGATCCGCAGGCCATCACGCCCGACGCGATTGTCGAGTTTGACGAAGAGCAGGACTGCTACACCGCGCGGCTGACCAATGAGCGATTCCCTTCGCTGCGCATCAGCAAACTGGCGATGAAGATGGCCAAGGACAAACAACTCGACACCAAAACCCGCGACTTCGTCAAGAACAACATTCACTCCGGCCAGTGGCTGATGGAAGCGATTCAACGTCGGCACAGCACGCTCGAACGCGTGATCAACGTGGTGATCGAAGCGCAAAAGGACTTCTTCGACGACGGCCCGCAACACTTGAAGCCGTTGCCGATGACGACGGTCGCCGATCAACTCGGCGTGGATGTGTCAACGGTGAGCCGGGCGGTCAGCGAGAAATACATTCAAAGCCCGCGCGGCATCTTCAAACTCCGCATGTTTTTCTCCGGCGGCACGGAAACCGAAGACGGCGAAGCGAAAAGCTGGGCCGCTGTGCAGGCGAAACTCAAGGAAGTCATCGACAATGAAGACAAGAGCAAACCACTCAGCGATGACGCCCTCGTTGAAGCGCTAAAGAAGGAAGGCATCGAAATCGCGAGGCGAACGGAGGCGAAGTACCGAAAGCAGATGAATATTCCGACGGCGAGGCAGCGGAAGGAGTATTAGGGGTCGGGGATCAGGGTGTGGGGATCAGGGTGTGGGGATCAGGGTTCCAACGGAAGGAGATCTCTCACGTTTAGCGGGCGATCGCAGATCGCCGTCTCTCGTGGCAGAATGAACGCCATATGAGAGCGCCTCATGCCCGGGCCTTCAAACCAAACAAAGCAGATGCTGATTGTCTTCGCGATAATCGCGTGCGTGAATGCGGCGATTACCGTTTGCACTTTGATCTTTCCCATCGAGTGGTCGTTCAATATCGAGAGATTGCTGTACTCAAGCTCGATCAGCCTGCACTTGATCTGGGCTGTCACTGCGTTCATCGGCGTCGCAATGTGCAACAACGAAAATTGGCGAGATTGGACCGTGGTGATGGTGATCATCCTGATCGGTTCAATCGTGGGCTGTTTCGTTCAGTTGAGCCACCTGATGGAGGGCTATGGGGTGTGATCCACGTGGGAATTGGAAGGCTTGTCAGGAGGCGTGATTTCGTATGGCTTCAAGCGCTGCCTGATGGCCCAGTTCGCTCGCCAATTGAAAGGCGTTCTGCGATTCACTGGTATGAACTTCAGGTTCGGCTCCGGCTCGCAACAACAATTCCGTGACTTCCCACTTCAAACTTCCCGCCCCTCACCGCCGGTACCCCACCCCCTGACTCGTCACCGCTTTGCTCAACCGGTTGTTCACGTACAGTGCCTCCAGCAGAAACTCACCCGCCGAGGCCAGCATGTGTTCGTCGCGGATGTCGAGGTCGAGGCGGTCGGCCATGTCCATGGCCGCTTCGTGTAAGCCTTCGCCGTGGTGCATGCCGGCGACTTCATCGTGGGCAGGTACATCGTCGCCGACGGTGAGTGTGATACCGCTTTGAAATGCCTCGACGACCGGCTCGAACTCATCGGCGTCCGCGATGTCGTCGAACACCGCCTTCACCGCTTCGCCGAAGGTCGTGCGCAGAAGTTTATCCTCGCTGCCCTGACCGTCTTCGGCGAGCATGAGCTCGACCTTGCCTCGACAGCTTGCGACCACGTGTTCCAAATCACAGACACGCGCAGCGACGCGGCTCTCACCGGTCAGCAACGCTCTGCGTTCCGCGCTGGAAACCACATTCTCCAAACACGCAATGCTCGTGCGCACACTCACGCCGCTGGCTTGGTTGATGTGCGGGCTCTTGCGCGCCAGGGAGACCGCTTCCTCAATCACGCGGTGCATGTACACCGGTACGACCACGTCTGGCAGCGGGGCGTCGACATTCGTTTGCCCTTCCTCGCGCGCGGTCCATGCGTTCTCCTGCGTGATATGCATCGCCGCGTTTACCGTTTCCGGGTAATGCGTGCGAATCACACTGCCGATGCGGTCTTTCAAGGGCGTGACGATGCGCCCGCGGTTGGTGTAATCCTCCGGGTTTGCGCTGAACACGAGGCAGACGTCAAGGTTCAAACGAATCGGATACCCGCGAATCTGAACGTCGCGTTCTTCGAGGACATTGAATAGTCCCACCTGAATGCGAGGTGCCAGGTCCGGTAGTTCGTTGATCGCAAAAATGCCGCGATTGGTGCGCGGAATCAAGCCGAAGTGCATGG
>JANQKH010000030.1 GCA_028281215.1 Phycisphaeraceae bacterium
CACCGTGGTGTAATCGTCTTTCTTTGAAACGCGAACTGCAGGTGAACGGTGCGTGGCATCTTTGGGCGTGTCTTTCTTTGGCGCGACGAGCACGCTCACCAGTGATTCACCGTTGGTGCGCATCCAGAAACTGGCCGACGTGTCCGTGACCTGCCCGAGCATGGGGCCGTGCACGAGGCGATTCACTTGTCCCTGCTGAATGATCTTGAACGTTTCGGTTTGATGGACCGGCTTCATCAGATCGCGCGGGCCGGCGATCAAACGCTCGTGGGGCAGGCCGTGCTTCGTTGCCTGCTTCATCGCTTTAACGGCGTCGTCCACGCGATTTAGCGACGCATAGGCGAGCGTCAGCATGTAATACGACTCCGCGTCCTCCGGGTATTGCTTCAGCACGGCGTCGAGTTGTTTGACCGCGTCTTCGGCCTTGCCGTTGACGATCAGTCGCAGCACTTCCTGATGAATGCGTTTGTATTGTTTGGGGACGCCGTCCTTCCGTCGCTGCGCCGGAGCGGCGGTCACGCTCAAACAGATCAGAACCACGGCAAGAAGATGAGTGAGACGCATCGGCATTCCTTTCGTCAGTCGTGTGACCGCGAATTATAAAGCCGATGTACTGGCGATGGTGCTCACGCTTGCTCGGCTTTGGGAACCAGAAACGCCAGGTGGTGCGAGCAGTGGATGGTGTTGAAATCATGCCACTGTTCCTTGCTGAGTTTTCCGAAGAAAGGGTGGTCGGCCATCGGGCCGGTGTGATTCGTGAAGTATTGGATGGCGTCATTCAGCTTGGCGACCGCGGCGGCTTCGTCCGATGATTCAAATGCTGTGCCGTTCGGCGCCGACAGGCCGGGTTTGATCTTTCGTTCGCGGAAGAACTTTTTCTTCATGAACAGTTGCGCCATCACACGCATGAAGAGGTTGGCTTTGAACGGGGAGCCGTCGACTGCCATGCGCAGGGGAATGGCGATGTGTTCGCAGATTTGCGACAGATCCCACGCGCCGGTCTTTTCGTAGCCGTCGGTGTGCAGGCGTTGGACTTCTTCGCGGACGCCGTCGAGGTCTTTCAGATCGAGTTCGCGCTTTGGCACGGCAGGCTCCTTGTGCAATAAGATCGCGCGACAAGACGGTCACGACAGCCGTTCGATGCAGCGCAGACTGACTGCGTTTCACCAAATGCCCGACCCATGCAGATTATTTCCATCCCGGCGCAGTGGCGTTAAATTTCCTCGATTTCCTTTGTTTTCGCGGCAAGAATATCGTCCACTTGGGACTCGTACTTTTTCACCAGGTCCTGCACGTCATCCTTGGCGGCTTTGGCGGCGTCTTCGCTGATGTGCAGCGATTTGTCCTTCTCGGCCTGGTCGACGTGTTTGTTGGCGTCGCGGCGCGCGTTGCGGATGACCACCTTCTGCTTCTCCGCCATCTGCTTGATGCTGGTGATCAGATCCCGCCGGCGTTCACCGGACAAGGCGGGCACGGTCACGCGAATCTGTTTGCCTTCGGTCATCGGGTTGAGACCGAGACCACTCGACTGAAGCGCCTTGACAATGGCCTGCGTCGTACTCGGATCGAACGGTTTGATCAGCAGTTGTGTCGGCTCCGGGACACTGACCAGCGCGAGTTGGCGCAGCTCCGATTCCGTGCCGTACGCCTCCACCTTGATGAAATCGACCATGCCGGTGGAGGCCCGACCGGTGCGGATGCCGCGTAACTCTTCCTTGAGGTAAGCCACACCTTTTTCCATGTGTTCTTCACACTCTAGAAGGACTTCATCGAGATCGATTGCCATCGCTGTGCTTCCGAAAAAGGATTTGAATGGTTAGACCACACGCGTGCCGTGCGGATGGCCGGCGATCACCTCGGCGATGTGACCGGGCTGTTTCATGTTGAACACGACGATCGGAATGTTGCGCTTGTGGCACATATCAAACGCGGCAACGTCCATGATCGCCAGTCGGCGCTTGATCGCTTCGTCGAAGGTCAACTCGTCGAACTTCACCGCGTCGTCGTGCTTCATCGGGTCTTTGTCGTAGATGCCGTCCACCTTGGTGGCTTTGAGCAACACCGCGGCGCCGATCTCGGCGGCCCGCAGCGACGCCGCCGAATCCGTCGTGCAAAACGGGTTGCCCGTGCCGGCGACGAAGATGACGACGCGGCCTTTTTCCAGATGTCGCACCGCGCGGCCGCGAATGAACGTCTCCGCCACCGCCGACACGTTCAACGCGCTGAGCACACGCGCCGGTTGGCCCAGTTTTTCCAGCATTTCCTTCAGCGCCAGACCGTTGATCACCGTGCCGAGCATGCCCATTGAATCGGCGGTCGCCTGATCGATGCGGCCTTCCTTGGCGAGCGTCGCGCCGCGAATGATGTTTCCCCCGCCCACCACCACGGCCAACTGCGCACCAACCTGCGCACCCTTGGCAATCTCGCGAGCGATCACTTCCAGTTCTTCGCCGTCCACGCCGAACTCACCCGGTTTTGTGAATGCTTCGCCGCTGATTTTCAACAGCACGCGCCGGTAACGCGGGGCAGCGTCGGTCGTGTCGGCATCGGGATTCACAGCGGCGGAGGTCATCACAATAACTTTCGTGAACAGGTGGGTCGGCCGAGATCAGATGATTTGACGTTGAATCGCTCCGTTCGTCAAGTCTGGCAGAGCGACGGGATGCCAGTCGATCATTCCCGCTTTTGTCATGGCCGCGCCTGATCATTGAGCGACCAGTTGTAGGTCATGTATCGCACGGTTGGCCTGTCACCGCGGTCGATTGATGCCTGCATGGCTGGGACATGTTGGGCGAGGTATTGCACGATCGAGCCGGCAGTCTGTTCAAAGTCGCCCTTGTACCACTGGTAAATCTCCAGGACATGGGCGGTGTTTGTGGCGCGGTCGAAGCGAAACCATCGGCTGCCGTCAACGTGGGCGCCTCTCGTTGCCGCGGCCAACTGTGTTTCGATCTGTGCGCCGGTATAAGCCGTGCGTTGCAGTTTGGGGCAACTGACGCTGGCGCAGTTGATCGCAAAGTGAATGCGCGGCTCGATGAACTTCGGCCGCAGGTATTCGTTCTCGATTTGCCAGAGTGAAAGGTTCAATTTCCCGATCCGCCAACGTTGGTCATGCCACGACTTGTCCTCCGGGATATGGCGGATCGATTCGAGCGGGTAGTGTTCAATGATCAGTTTGAGCGTGCAGGCGTTGTAGGCGTTGATCAGCAGGGCGAGTTTTTCGTCGCGGTCGAGGGAAGCAAAGTCGGCGTCCGCCATCTTTTTCAGATAGGCGTCGAGCTTCTGCGGATTTGCCTTGAGTGCCTGGTAATCGACGTAGCCTTCGTCGTTGACGTGCGTTTGCAATACTTCGTTCAGCAGGTTGTGATCGAA
This sequence comes from Phycisphaeraceae bacterium, assembly GCA_028281215.1. Taxonomy (GTDB): domain Bacteria; phylum Planctomycetota; class Phycisphaerae; order Phycisphaerales; family Phycisphaeraceae; genus JANQKH01. The sequence goes on from JANQKH010000030.1 coordinate 3,373, forward strand.
CGTCGCGCCGTCGGTGTTGCGGGCGTACACTTCCTTGAGCGTGACCGTCGGTGGAAAGAACTTGCCGAGGATGAACGGCGAGGCGACCGCCGATGCAATGGCGAGCAGCGCCGCGGCAGCCAGGATCGATGTGCCGACCGTCGGTTTGCCCTGCTGCGATTGATCTGATTCGCCGGCCGTTTTGGCATCCTGCTCCGATTCGACGTCGGTCTGTTTTTTGAGTTGTCGACGCGCAAGCTTGGTGATGTAAACCGTCACTGCGACAGTCGCGGCGAGACCAACCGCCATGAAGATGGCGCCCTCCGTACTGAGTCCCGCGTCGCTGAGGCTCGTCGTGCCGGCGTGACCGACGAACACGTACATGAACGTACCCGGCAGCATGGTGATCCAACTGGTCAGCACGCAGCGCCAGAAGCCGATCGATGTGAGGCCATAGAAGTAGTTCTGTAACGTGAAGGGCACGGCAGGGGATAGTCGCAGCAGGGCGACGATCTTCCAGCCGCCTTCCTGAATCGCGTTGTCCATCGCACGAAACTTTTCGCTCTGTTTGGCCCATTCCTCGACACGATGGCGCGCCAGGTAGCGCGCGATCAACAGCGCCAGCGCCGCCGCGGTCGTCGACGCGATGGAGACCACCAGCGTGCCCAGCCATAAGCCGAAGATTCCGCCGGCGGCGATCGTGAGCACGGAGCCGGGAATCAGTAACAGCACAGCCACGATGTAGATCAGCCCGAACACGATCGGCGCCCATACGCCGAAACTTTCGATCCAGCCGCGCATTTTTCCGATCAGGTTATCGATCGGCAACTGCTGCATGATGAAGAACAGGCTGCCGATAATGGCCAGCACGCAAAGCCACTTGATGATCGCCACCGGTTGGTTGGATCGCGCCGATGGATCGACGGCGGACGTGTTGCTAGCGGAAATGGGATCGGTTTCAGGCATCGTGGGGCTTGCGGGTTTTCATGGTCAACGGCGCTGCCTCGCGTAAAGCCAGTTGAACAGTTTTTTAGCGAACGGCGAGAGGCGCGTGCGCTGGTATTGGTCGCCGAGCCGTTTGGCGATTTCCGCCATGGTGGGGTAGGCGTGGATGGTGTTGGCGATCTGACCGAGACCGAGGTTGTACTTCATGGCGAGCACGAATTCGTGCAGCAATTCGCCGGCGTGATGGCAGACCAGTGTGACGCCGAGGATGCGATCCTTGCCTTTGACCGTCAGCACTTTGACGAATCCTTGCGTCTGGTCGGCGAGGATCGCGCGGTCGAGGTTATTCAGGTCGAACTGGTACAGATCGTACGGCGTGTGGCGTTGCTTCGCCTCTGTTTCACTGAGTCCGACGCGCGCGACTTCCGGTTCGATGTACGTGCACCACGGCAACACGCGGTCATCGATTTTCGATTTGGGCACGCACCATGGTTTGACAATGTTGGCGATCACCACCCGCGCTTGCGCGTCGGCCCAGTGTGTGAACTGATATGTGCCGGTGACATCGCCGGCGGCGTAAGTGTGGGGTTGTGAGGTTTGCATCTTTGCGTTCACGATCACGCCTTGTGCGTTGGTTTGCACGCCGATGCGATCGAGATTCAGCGATTCGATATTGGGTCGGCGGCCGGCGGCGATGAGCAGGGCGTCGACAGCGATGGTGGCTGCGGGCGTTGTGTTTTCATCTCCTTCGCGTTCAAGGTGAATGGCGATGCGACCATCCTGCGTTTGTTCAACCCGCTGCACGCGCGCCCCGCAATGCACCGCGACGCCTTCTTTTTCAAGGGTTTTCTTGACGAACGCGGATACGTCCGGATCCTCCCGGCTCATCACGCATGACAGCGTTTCGAGGATGGTGACCTGCGTGCCGAGACGTTGAAAAACCTGGCTCAATTCACAGCCGATCGGACCACCTCCGATCACGGCCAGCGATGTGGGTTGCTCGTCGAGCTGATCGAAAATGGTTTCGTTGGTGTGGTAGGGCACATCGTTGATGCCGTCGATCGCCGGCACGGCAGCACGGCCGCCGGTCGCGATGACGAAGTTCGCGCCGATGAGTTTCACACCGTCCACATCAACGGTGTGCGCATCGACAAAGGTCGCGTCGCCGCGGAACACATCCACGCCGAGCGATTCAAACCGCTCTTGTGAATCGTGCGGTTCGATCACCGCGCGTCGATCGCGCATGCGCTGAAACACTTCGGTGAAATCGAATTCAGGTTCGACCGGTTTCAAGCCGAGCGCCGATGCGTTTCGAATCGCGGCGATGTGTCTCGCGCTGGCGATTAGCGCCTTGCTCGGCACGCAGCCGGTGTTGAGGCAGTCACCGCCCATCTTGTCGCGCTCGATCAGCGCAACGCGACCGCCCAGGCCGGCTGTGCCCGCCGCCGTGACCAGCCCGGCTGTGCCTGCGCCGATGACCACGGCGTTGTATTTGCCTTCACCTTTGTTCATGTTGCATTCAATCGGTGGTTTCCGACGCCATCCGCGCCACAGATTGCGATGTCGGGTGATCGGCTGTGCAGTGCACTTTTCGCGCGGCGCGGTCGGTGAGTTGGCGATTGTAAAACGCACGGATATGTTGTGGCGACCGGCCGCAGATATACATTGCGATCGCCGTCCAGTTCACCAGCGTCGTCCGCCAGACCCCATTCGCCGCCCAACGTCGGCCGGATGTCGTGACCGCTGTGGGTAGCACCGTCAACCGACCGTGCTTTCGCAGCCTGCGAACCAGATCGACGTCTTCCATGATGGGCCAATCGTGGTAACCGTCCAAATTTGCAAACACGTCACGTCGGACGAACAACCCTTGGTCGCCGTAGGGGTATTTGCACAGAGTTGAACGAAGGTTGACGGTGCGTTCGACGATGCGAATGGCGATGCCGGGCATGTCGACGCGCAGCCGAAACGCGCCGCCGACGACTTGTTTGTCGGCCATCGCGTGACGAATCTGGTCGATGCCGTCGTCCGGCAACAGCGTATCCGCGTGAAGGAACAACAGTACATCGCCGGTCGCATGCGCCGCGCCGGTGTTCATTTGAGTCGCGCGACCGGGTTCACTCTGCAACACCACATCCGCTCTGTTGTCGGCAAGGTCACGTGTGGTATCGCGGCTGCCGCCGTCGACGACGATGATTTCATCGGCGCCCTGGTCACGCAGGCCCATCAACGTCGGGCGAAGGTGATCCGCTTCGTT
>JANQKH010000037.1 GCA_028281215.1 Phycisphaeraceae bacterium
ATGCTGTAGGACAACAGGATCGGCTCGCCGCCCCAGGTGTTGACCGAACCAATGTTCAACAGCATTTCCAAGGCCGGCCTGCAAACGATGTCGCGCAACTTGGCCGGCGCGTTGCGCGACGATCGCATTCGCATCTACCACTTCAACCCCGGCTGGGTGTTGTCGGACAATGAGTATCAACGCAAAGTCGAGGACGGCCTGCCGGAAGATTGGCCGCAACAGTTGCCGAAGTATCTGGTCCCGTCCGGCAAGATGTTGTCGCCGGACGACATTGCCGGCGCGCTCATGTTCTGGATGACCGATGAAGCCGTCCCGTTCAGCGGCACGACAATGGAACTGGAACAGTTTCCGTGGCTGGGACGCAACCCCTCCAAGAGCGGTGATGGTGAATTCGCCGGCGAGTTGGAACGAAAGTGACACCATGCCGAAACTCGCCGCGTTTCCCAAAGCGCTTATGGATCAACTCTGCATCGACGGCACGATGTCGCTCGACGAGTGGATCAACTTGGCCGCGACACTCGACATCGACGGCCTTGAGTTTTACAGCGGCATCCTTGATCTGCGCGACGCGTCAAGTTGGCCTATCTATCGAAACAAGGCGGCTGATCTGGGTTTGTCGATCCCAATGCTTTGCTGTTCTCCCGACTTCGCGCATCCGGACGTCAACTTTCGCGCTGAGCAGGTTGAAAAGGAAAAGGATTGGATTGCCATGACCGCGGCTTTGGGCGGCCGATATTGCCGTGTGCTTTCGGGGCAGCGTCGGCCGGAGGTTTCACGCGCGGACGGTATCAACTATGTCGTCGACTGCATCGAACAATGTCTGCCTTTCGCCGCCGAACGTGGCGTCACACTGATCATCGAAAACCACTACAAGGACAACTACTGGACTTACCCCGAATTCGCTCAGCACATGGAGGTGTTCTGCGATTTGATCGAGCGCATTGATTCGCCTCACTTCGGCGTGAATTACGACCCGTCCAACACCATCCTCGCCGGCGAAGACCCCTTGGAACTGCTCGACCGCGTCAAACATCGCGTGGTCACCATGCACGCTTCCGATCGCTACCTGATCGAAGGGACGGTCGAAGACTTGCGCCGAGAGGAGAACGTCGAAGGCTATGCCGCACGTCTCAGCCACGGTGAGATCGGCAAAGGACTGAACGACTACGACGCGATCTTCAGCACGCTCAACGATGTCGGCTTCGACGGATGGATCAGCATCGAAGACGGCGTCGACGGGATGGAACAGCTTGAACGCAGTGTTTCGTTCCTGCGGCGAAAGATGGAACAACATTTTGGCGAAGCGTAATGCGCCGCCATGCCGCCGCGCATTACTTCTTCTTCACCAACCCGCGCAGGGTTGCCAGGTTCACCGCATCCCACGGTTGGCCGTTGGGGTGATCTTCCTTCGCGGTTTCCAGCACCTTGGGCACTTTTTTGAACTTGCGGTGGTTGACGATGACGCGGAAGGCGTCAAGTGACACGTAGCCGTGCCCGATATGTTCGTGCCGATCAACGCGTTTACCGCGTTCGATTTTCGAATCATTCATATGAATGCACTTAACCAGATCGAGCCCGACCACGTCGTCGAGTTCCTTCAGCGTTTCACGGCAACCTTTCTCACTGGTCAGGTCGTAACCGGCGGCAATCATGTGCGCCGTGTCAAGACACACCGCAAGGCGATCGGGTTCCTTGACCTGATCAATGATTGACCGCAGGTGTTCAAACGTGTATCCAAGCGCGGTGCCCTGCCCGGCGGTGATTTCGAGCAAAGTCACCGTCTTGTAACCGGACATGGCTTTATGAATTGAATCCAGCGACTTGGCGACGCGCTTGAGCCCGGCCGCTTCGCCCTCCTTCATGTGCGCGCCCGGGTGGGTAACCAGAAACGGTATGTCCAGCGATTCACAGCGTTCGATCTCTTCGCGGAACAGGTCGCGCGACTTTTTCAGATTAGACGCGTCCGGGCTGGCGAGGTTGATCAGGTAACTGTCGTGGCTGACGACGTGATCGATTCCGGTTTCTTTTCGCGTCGCGTGCCATTGCTCAATCGTGTCGGCTTCGAGCGGCTTGACCTTCCACTGTCTTTGGTTCTTCGTGAAAACCTGTACACAATCCATATTGAGCTTCTTCGCTTCAAGCAGAGCGTTGTGCAGGCCGCCGGCGATGGACAGGTGACTTCCAAACATGGGGAGAAGATAACAACAAGAGGCCGATGGTACAGATCAGCGATACCGATCGCCCATCAATCAGCCTGCGGATTTGTCTGATCGGTGTTCGTCATTTCGTCTTCCTCATTGTCGCGGCGCATCACCGCGGCGACGGCGGGACGAATGTCAAACAACAACGTCGTGCTCACCTGGCCGTCGTCTGCACGCACCCATGCTTTGGTCAGCGCGCGGAGATTGCCTGGCGTCAGTTCTTTGTCGATGCCGTAAGACTTGACCAACCGCGACAACTCGCTGGCATTAACCCACACATGGGTGATTCCGCGCTGGTGCAACGCCAATGACACCGCACCCGGATCGGCACCGTGTCGTGCAATCAATTCGCTCAGCAAACTGCGATCGAACGGCGTGTTATAAACCACCGGGCGACGAATATACAGCAACGGACCGGTGCCCGGGACCATCAGCACGCGGTTGGGTTTGCTGACTTTGTCCAACGCGGCGCTGGTTTTCACCCGGTCATTCAAGGGATGATCGCCGGCGCGGCGGCCGGGTTGGTTGACCGTCAGATCGGCTGGATCGATCAGCGTGTCCGTCCAGAACCAGAGCGGGAAGGGTTGCGATGTGCTGGGAT
>JANQKH010000049.1 GCA_028281215.1 Phycisphaeraceae bacterium
TCCCGCCGAAGGATTGGGTGATCCCGGAGTGAATGGTTCTCGCTGGACCCGCCCTACGCCGCCGCCCGTTTCACCCGATCGATTCAATTTCCGGCCTTATCAATCAAACGATTATCCGACACGATTCCATCATCCGACTTCACCACCTGCGCCTTGACGTTTTCACTGTCACCAACATTCCCTACCACGCGTGGCGGCTGCGAGGACTGCGTCACCTGAATCGCCACGTTCTCGAAGCCATGAATCTCGTTATCGATCACACTCACCGCGCAGCCTGCGGCGTTGATGGCCTGCTTGTAGTTGTGCGTCGTGTTGGCGGTCATGCGGATCGTTGAACCTTTCCAACCCCAGACGGCGCGGTTCAGTCGGCCGTGCTTGCGGGCGTCGAATGTGTTGTGGAACAGCGTGACCTCACCCTGCACGAGCACACCCGCGACGCCGCCGCCTTGGATGGTGTTGCCGATCATCACTGCCTTGGCGCCGCCGCGAATGGCGATCAACGGCGGCATGCCGCCCGTTCTTTCAAAGTGGTTTTCCGCGATCAGTGCGCTGCCGCCTTCCGGCATGCCCAGGGCGACGAGTTTATTTCCCGAACACGTATTGCGCAACACGACGGCGGGCGACTTCGTCCGCAAGCCGATGCCGGCTGAGGCGTTGTCTTTCGATTCGTTGCCGATGATGATCGGGCGGGCGCCGTCGCGCGCGCCAATGCCGGCTGCGCCGTTGTTCCAACTCTTGTTCTTGATGATGATCGGCTTGGCGCCGTGCTGGCAACCGATCCCCGCCAGCGCGTTGTCATGCACGTGGTTGTCGCGGATGATCGGCTCGGCCTTTTCGTCCGTTCCGATGCCCGCCATGTCGTTGCTGTATGTTTCGTTTTTTTCGATCACCGGTCGCGTCTGTCCGCCGGTGCGTGTGCCGATGCCCGCGCGGCGGTTTTTATAGCACTTGTTGTGCCGTACAACGGGGCAGGCGCCTTCGCTGATGCCGATCCCCGCGCGAATGTTGCCGTAACACACGTTGTTGATCACGTACGGGCTCGCGTTGTCATGACCGATGCCGGCGTAAAAATTTTCGTAACAGGTGTTGCCGTCAATGATCGCGGTCGAACCGTTCATCGATCCGATGCCGCCGCCCATGTTGCGGTAACACACGTTGGCGGTGATGCGCGGTGACGTGCGTTTGCCCTTCTCCCCGGCGATAGCAATGCCGGTTGAGCCGATGTGGTGCACGATGTTGTTGCGTACATCGCAACTGACGCCGCGCACGCCAATACCCGGCGAGCCGAAGTGACCGATGTGCTCGTGTTTCTGCTCGTTGCCCTGCGTCTTGTGGTGATGCCGCCAGGCTTGGTCGTCGTACTCGCCGTCAGCGGTGATCGTGAACCCATCGAGAATGGCATCCTCAACCATGGTGACCACGGGTTGCAACGCGCCATCGTCCCCCGGCTCATCTTTGTGGCCTCCCTGCTTCGGCCCTTTGATCACGGTCTGCTCGGCCCGCTTGAGACCGACCTTACCGCGCGTGTCATCACCGACGCTTCGCAATAACACACGCGGCTTCAACGTGATCCGCTCGTCGTACTCACCGGGCGAGACCAACACCGCATCGCCCGGTTTCGCCGCATTAATCGCCGCCTGGATCGTCCGATGATCCTGCGGCACACGCAACTCAGCGGCCCTCATAAGTGTCGGCATTGAAAGAAAAACCAAAGTCAGCAGGGAGATTCGTTTCATATCGCACCTTTCAAATCTATTCTTCCCGACCTAATCACGAACAAACCAATACGCGCTAACCCATCCCCATAGAAGGCTGTTCAGCGGCACCAGGATCAACAAGAGAATCGGCTCCGCGAACGCGCCAAATGCCGCGCACATACTGGCGGGAAACAGCACGATCCACATGACCGGAACCAACCAATCCAAGTCCGGGTCCGGGATCGGGCTCATGGCCTCGACCAACATGACGCCCACGAGAACCAGCGAAACGGCAAAGTGAATCGCTGCAACGCAAGCCCCCACGCCCACGCGTCGATTGCGGACGGCCTTCTCCCGATCGACAAACGGGCGCGGTAAGAATCGCCGACGGGTTGTTACCTCGGCCACATCGGAGTCATCCACGGATTTGGTTCGCTCGGGAACAGGTTCAGCAGACTCCTCTTCGACGCCAAGCTTTTGAGCCTTGGCGACCGCGTCCGCTGAATCCGACGCCATCACCGTGACGACGCGTACTTCTCTGGTGAGCGAATCAACGCCGCTGACTTTGAAGAGCATGACGGCTCCCATGTTTCGATGACGCAAAGGGCCAAATCAGGTAGTCGGCCGCGAGCCACGACGCACGATCTATTGCGGGTACATCTCATTCGCCGCCTGCTCCAACCCACGGGCTTCCTCCACGTTGTCCGTTTTTCGCAGCGCTTCGGCGAGCCAACGCATGTAGTTGGCGGTCTCTTCACCGGCGTCCGCCCTGTCGCGCAACAGCGCCAGCCCGCGTCGGAAACAATGCACCGCCTCTTCGTAGTCCTGGATCATGAAGTAGAACATCGCCGCGCCGTCGATCGCCTGATCCGAAGCCGCGACCGCCTCTTGCATCAACTGCCGCGCACGCGGCATGTCCTTGCTCCGCCACGCCGCCAATGCGTCCGCTTCCAGTCGTTGCCAGTGTTCCAATGATCTACTCCAACGATGCAGCCAATGGGCATATGTTCGAAGACAGTGTAGCCGCACCCAACCGCTCGGTATGCACAAGCGTAACCGACAGGTGATCGCCCATTGCGTACGCCATTCAACTCAACACCCATTTTACATTTTGTTCGGATTTTGATATAATGTGGTGTTCGCCGCGTTTGATCGAACGCGGACATGTCGATTGGAGGAAATCATGGGGCCGATCAGCCTCCACCTATTGGGTGAAATGACACCATGTGACCACGCCGAGCTCGCCAGCGGGGTGACGATATTCGTGCGCGCCGACGTGACGAGATCTGTGCGCGCCGAGGGCATCAAATCGTGTCCGCCGGACATGGCCGGACACGAAACGGACATGGTCCGGACACGCCTGCGGACATGCGAACCGGCGATTTCGGACCATCAGGTGGGGGTCGATGTCCGGACATGTCCGGCGAAGATCGGCGGACATCCATTCAACAATCGGTCACCGCAACACTTACATTCAATTTCACCCATTTCGGGGTCCCCCCCTTGTCCGGACATGCACAGTTGTGCGCGCCGGAGTGACGAAACCTGTGCGCGCGGCGTCGCGCCATTTGGGAATCCATCCGGTTTCAGGAAGACCGATCGATTCCGCCCGGGCGTTACAATCGCTGCTCTTTTGTATTCACCTACTTCTGCGAGAAATCTGATGACAAGAATCTGCCTGTTGACCGTTCTTCTGATCGCCCTGGTTTTGACTTCGGTTCCCGCTGGGGCGGTGCAAGATGATGCGAAAAAAGCCGCGCGGCCGAACATCATTCTGATCATGTCCGACGACATGGGCTACAGCGACATCGGTTGTTACGGCGGGGAGATCAACACGCCGACGCTGGACGGCCTTGCCAAAGAAGGTGTGCGGTTTACACAGTTTTACAACACCGCGCGGTGCTGCCCGACGCGGGCGGCATTGCTCACCGGTCTTTACTCGCACACCGCCGGGATCGGACACATGATGAACGACCGCGGTCTCGACGGCTACCGCGGCGACCTGAACAAGAACTGCCGCACGATTGCCGAGGTGCTTCGCCCGGCCGGCTATCGCACGTACATCTCCGGCAAGTGGCACGTGACCAAGAAGATTCGGCCCGACACGACCATGGTGGACAAACACAATTGGCCGTTGCAGCGCGGCTTCGACCGCTTCTTCGGCACGATCCACGGAGCCGGCAGTTTTTATGATCCCAACAGTCTGACCATTGACAACACACAGGTCGCGCCCGGGCATCCCGGTTTCTTCTACACCGATGCGATCAGCGATACAGCTTCGCACTACATTGCCGACCACGCGCAGTATCACAGCGACAAGCCGTTCTTCATGTACGTTTCATACACGGCCACCCACTGGCCGATGCACGCGCGGCCGCACAACATCGCCAAGTACAAAGGCAAGTACGACGCCGGCTGGGATGCGATTCGCGAAGCGCGCTACCAGCGCATGGTCAAGATGGGCATCATCGACAAAGGTTGGGCGATGGCGCCGCGCGACGGCAAGGCGCCGGCATGGACCGACGCAAAGGACAAGGCGTGGGAAATCCGTTTGATGGAAGTCTACGCGGCCATGCTTGATTGCATGGATCAGGGCATCGGCAACATTGTGGACACCTTGAAAGCAACGGGTCAGTACGAGAACACGATCATTCTCTTTTTCGCGGACAACGGCGGGTGCGCCGAGGGCATGGGCCGACGCGGCGACGGCAAAAGCCCCGCGAAGCCAACACCGAATGACAAACGCAAGCCGATGGATCCGAACGAACTTCAGACCAGCATGATTCCGCCATGGACGCGTGACGGCCGCAAGATGCGCCAAGGCCGCAACGTCATGCCCGGCCCGGCGGACACATACCACGGTTATGGCCTGCCGTGGGCGAACGCATCAAACACGCCGTTCAAGGAATACAAACACTGGGTCCATGAAGGCGGCATTGCCACACCGCTGGTCGCGCATTGGCCGAAGGGGATTGACAAGTCGCGACATGGAAAGTTGGAACATCAGCCGGCTCACCTGGTCGACCTGATGGCGACAGCGATTGACGTGTCCGGCGCGACGTATCCGAAGGAAGTGGACGGCAAGAAGATTCATCCCTTGGCGGGCGTGAGTTTGACGCCTGCGCTAAGCGGCAAGCCGCTGGGAAGGAAAGAACCGATCTTTTGGGAGCATGAAGGGAATCGCGCGCTGCGCGATGGGAAGTGGAAGTTGGTGGCCAAGGGTGCGCGCGGGGCGTGGGAACTTTATGACCTTGAGGCCGACCGCACGGAGTTGAATAACCTGGCGGAGAAACACCCTGAGCGCACCAAAGCGATGGCGGATCAATGGGAGGAAATGGCATTGCGGTTTAAGGCGAAGCCTTGGATTTGGGGACCGCGGAAGAACAACAAGAACGCAGAGAAGAAATAGACTCTCTGCCGTTTAGCGCATGATCGAAGATCGTGACTTCAAAATTGAAACATTGTCACATCGGCCTTCTCGTTGGATTCAAAAGCAGATTGTCATGACCGGGAATGATGACATCCGCAATTTCGATGGCTTCCATAAAGCTTTCACGAGCCTGATCGAGGTCGAAGCCGCCGCGCATGACCTGGCCTTGTTCGACGTGTTCCACCGTCGGCACGGCGTCGCCGGCGACGAGGGTGGTGGAGTTGGTTTGGAGCAGGAGCAGGCCGCAGTTGCCAGGGGTGAAGCCGGGGAGTGGGAAGAGGTCGACCTGATCAACGATGCGGTCGGGTGGCACTTCGCATCGCTGGAGGATGGCGATGTCTTCGGTGATCAGTTTGACCATGTCATCGGCGCCTTCGGTCTCAGCATCGCGAAGCCGACCGATGAGACGCGTGCCGACAACTTCGCGTTCCATTTCACTGATCATCCAACGGGCGTTGCTGAACGCGGCAAGCCCCCAGCGATGGGCGGGCCGGAAATTGGTGAGGAAGACATCGGTGACGTCCGCAGCGTTGAGGCCGGTGCGTTCCTTGAGTCGCGCGGCAATGACATCGGGCGGCAGGCCGGGGTCGACGAGAATGACGCGGCCGTTGCTGCGGATGAGCGTGGTGGTGGCGTGGGCGGTGCGCGTGGCGGATTTCTCGCCCCACAATTCGTGGCCGCTCAGGGCGCCGATGCTGATGATGCGGAAGTCCATGGTTCAACCCAGAAAAGCAAAACGGGCACCTTTGCAAGTGCCCGTGGGCGGCATGGTAACAAATTGGATTGCTGGCTGTCAGTCCTTCAACCCGTCGGTGCGCAGGCTGTTCATGCC
>JANQKH010000067.1 GCA_028281215.1 Phycisphaeraceae bacterium
CGCGGCCGGCGGAGTTGACGATGTCGCTGTGCGTGCCTTTCATCTGATCGCGGTGTTCGTCCCACAGCGGCAGGTGCCAGAGTCGTTCGCCACTCTCACCGGCGGCGTCGTCACAGCGCTGGGTCCCTACTGCGCCGGCGCGTTTGTCAACGACACCGACTTCCGAACCAAACTCTTTGACGCGGCGGAATCCAGCGGCGAACGACTCTGGCACCTGCCGCTGTGGGACGAACACCGCGATCAGATGAAAGGCACGCACAGCGACATCGTCAACTCCGCCGGCCGCGGCGCTCACCCTATTCAGGGCGCCGCGTTCCTCAGCTATTTCGTCGCCAAAGACGGTAACTTCAAGAAAAATGAGCATGTCCCCTGGGCCCATCTCGACATCGCCGGCGTCGCCGACTTCGACAGCGATACACCGCTATATCCGAAAGGCCCAAGCGGCTACGGCGTGCGACTGCTTGTGCGGGCACTCGAAACTTGATAGTAGTTGAATTGGAGAACTTATATGTTGCGGGCGATCGCAAATCACCAGGGAGCAATAGGGGAAGTTTGATGTCGGAAGTTTGAAGTCAGAATGGCGAGCGGGTGAAACATTCCCGCACAATGCACTTCGCCCCGCATTACTTCCCACTTGCGACTTCCTTCATTCTGCCACGATCGCCACCGCCGGTTCCGGATCCGTCGCGTTCACAATAACGGTGTCCGGCGAGCCGTCGCGCACGTAGGAGAAGGTGGGTTCAACAGTATGGAGTGGAGGCAGGCTGGATTCGCAGCCCCAAGTGAACAAGGCAAGCAACACGATTGCAAAGGTCAACAACAGTCGCATGATTCAGACTCCTGCGCCTCCGGAACAACCTCAAGGCGGAACAGACACCACTGCTGACTTGTCGACCCGTTCGCCGGCCGACCTGCATCGATCCGCCACCTGCTTGGTTATCGGCTGAAAGACATCGCCCATAAAGGCGCGATCGCAAAAACCACAGCACAACCGACGAGACATGACGAACCCACCTGAATTCGTCTGATCGGCGTTACAACCGCGCGACGAGTAAGGCTGCAAACCGGAATCGAAAAGTCGCTGATTATGGGAACCGAGCCGAAAACCACCGGAAATCGAGGCGATTCCCGGCCTCACCAGCGTGCCAACGGCGCATGCTTGTAATTGACACGTATACGTCCTTTCTGTAGCCTTTTCCCTCTTGTGGTCCTTGGGGCCATACTGGTTCCAGGCGTTTCTTTTCAAACATGGTGGAGCCGCTGCTGACACCTCACTTGGAGGACATTTGTCCATGCAAGTTCAACTAAGCGAAACACAGAAAAAGCTTCTCTTTTGGGCCAGCTTCCTGTCCCTGACTGCGGCGGGCTTCGGCTTTGTCTTCCGCGTGATGACCATGGGCGACTGGGTGACCGAATGGGGTGTCCAGTACGACTTTGACTTCAAGGCGGCAGGCAACATTTTCGGCGCTTCGTTGTGGCCGATTGCCGTCACCATGATTCTGTTCAGCCTGATTGTCGACAAGATCGGTTACAAGATTTCGATGGTGTTCGCCTTCCTGCTTCAGGCGGCGTCGGGTTATCTCACCTTCACGTGCACGAATCCGGACACCTTGTGGTGGGCGTGTTTCTGTGGCGGGTTGGGTCACGGCATCGTTGAAGCCGTGATCAACCCGGTTTGTGCCGCGGTGTATCCCAAGGCCAAGACCAAAATGCTGACGATTCTTCACGCTTCCTGGCCGGCCGGGCTTGTGCTTGGTGGCGTATTGATTCTGCTTTTCCCCGATCTGCCCTGGCGTACGCATGCCTTGTGGATTCTCATACCTGTGGCTGTGTACGGCCTGATGTACTTGCCATGCAAATTCCCCGTTGATGAACGGGTCGCCGCCAATGTGCCTTATCGCGACATGCTCAAAGAGGTCGGTTTCCTTGGTGCATTCCTTGCCGCGTTCCTTCTGTTCTACGAACTCTTCCGCGTGGTCACCGGCTCGGAACCGTCCTGGTTGCTTTGGGCGGCTTTGGGTGTCGGTGTTGCAGTGGGCGCCGGGTTCGGGGCGTATGTCAAGGCTGTTGGGAAACCGCTGTTCTTCTTCATGTGTGTCCTGATGATTCCGCTGGCGACGACGGAACTGGGTACCGATGCATGGATTCGAGAATTGATGGCGCCTGTCCTCAAAAAGAGCTACGCCCTTGACGCGGGTTGGGCCATCGTCGCTTCCGCATTCATCATGATGATCCTGCGATTCTTCGCCGGGCCGATTCTCAAGCACTTTTCTCCGCCGATGGTGCTCACAATCAGTTCGCTGTTTTCCATGCTCGGCCTGATTGTTTTGTCCGGCTCCAGCGGAATGATTATTTTTGGTGCGTTCGTGCTTTATGCTGTCGGACAGACGTTCTACTGGCCAACCATGCTCGGCTTCGTGTCCGAACGATACCCGCGCGGCGGCGCGTTGACACTGAACTCGGTGTCGGCAATCGGCCTACTGTCGGTGGGGATTATCGGAGCGCCAGTCATGGGCGTCTTCTACGACAACCACCTGTCGGACGGCGTGAAGGAACTGTCCGAGGTCGGGTACAACAACTCGAAAAACAACAAGGCCTTCTTCGGCATGCCTTATGAAACAGTGGGCAAGGAACTGGCCCGGGATGTCATTCTCGGCGACAGCACCGGGAAATCATTGAAGGCTGTTGAAGTGAAGGCGCCGGAGGACGGCCAAGCCGCCAGCGCGAATGATACGTTGATCGCCCGCACGATCGCCACGCAAGGCGCGAAGGCATCGGCCCTGGCGACCGCGGCACTGGAACCCGATATCACCGCCGTCAGCGGCGCACCAGGTACGGACGACGAAAAGAAGGCCGCACTTGCCGGCGCGCTGATGGGTGCTCGCACGGGACAACTTGACGCACTGATGCACGAAGTCATGGTGCTGGCCAAGGCGCTTGGCGATACGGAAGCCGCCGCCGGCGCGGTCAAGGATGAGATCGACGGCCTTGCCCGTAATGCCAAGATCATTGGTGATGATGCCTATTCCGCGACGGTCAAGAAGGCAGTCGATGCTGTGAAGAAAGAAATGGACGCGAAAAACTTTTCAACGGTTGCATTGGCCGGGGCTGTCAATGCTTCGGGTGATGTCGCCGCCGGTTTGGATCACGCGGAAGCCAAGACGCTGGCAGGATTGATTGTCGCCGCCAAGACAGTTCCTGACACGAAAACCGAAGCGGATAAGCCAAAGGAAAAAACCGACGCCGAGAAACTTGCTGATGCGGCCGGTGCAGCGGCATCGTCCACCATCGCCAAGATCGTCGCCGACGCGTCACCGGACGCCGACGTGCTCGCAAAGGTTGACACCAACGCCGTGGGCTTTGCCACCGCCATGCACAAAGCTGTTTCGGCAGCGAACACCGGCTTCGACGACAAGGTGGATGCCGCCGGCCGTGCGTCTTTGAAAACCACCGCGTTGGCGTTTCCGCTTTCAATGGGTGTCTGCTTCTTACTGATCACGCTTTACTTCCGTGCTCGCGGCGGTTACCAGCAAATTCACTTGGTCCGCGAAGGCGAAGAGGCGGAGAGGGCCGAAGAAGCTGCCGAGCACGCTGCTGAAGCTTCAATGGAATAAGCCGCCGAACTCTGATTCAGTCGCGAAACTTTTCCACTTTTGATCATTCCCAGCCCCGCCCATTCGGCGGGGCTTTTCTTGGCGCTCATTTGACGCATAGAAACGGCGCCAGGAACGGCTGCTCAACCTCACAACCGTCACAACCCCTACCACCTCCCTCCCTTCGCGAATGTTGCAGCGATAACTGGCATCGCCGGCGAATGAATCGTTCATTTGGGTTTATGGGCCGAACCAGCCGTGGCTGGCGAGGCGTTGTGTGGACGGAGGTCCATCGGAGAATTTCCCATGAAACGGTTCTTACCCACTACCGCAGCACTGGCGATCATCATGACCGCCACCGTCTTTGCCAACAGCATCGACCCGTACTACCAAACGACGGCGATGTTCGGCATCAACCGTGAAAACGGGTTGCTCAAGAAGTACTGCTTCGATGACAACTCGCTAACCACGATCGGCACGATCAAAGACGCCCAGAACCAGACGTTGCTGGGCATTGATGCGTCGGCGTACATCACGGGGCACAGCAACATCATCGCCTTCCACAAGGCCGACGATGACGCCGACACCCGCATGGTGTACATCAACACGCAGACCGCCAAGGCGACACCCGTCGGCGCGGCGCTGGGCAAGGGCAAGATCACCGGTGCGGTGGCGTCGACCAACGGTACCGCCAGTGTGGCGGGGTTGGTCAACCTGAACCCCAACAACAGCCCCAGCAATGAATTCACCATGATCACCGTGAACGGCGTGCCTTACACGCGGGACAACCTGCATCAGGACGCGCAGATCAATGAAGAAGGTACGTTCTACGAAGGTGAAGTCCACTTCACCAAGTTCAAGCCCAAAGGCAACGGCAATCAAAACGGTATGACCGTAAACGGCACGACCTACGAACTTGCCAACGCCAATCTCTACACGCTCGTCGGATCCATGAACGTGCGTCTCTACAACGACAACGTGAACGGCGCCGGCAAAGCCATGGGCAAGTGGTGGTTGCAGATCAACTCAGGCACCGCATTCGTCCTTGAAAACGGCAACATGCAGGAAGGCGGCTCGACCGGCAAAGCGCCGATGAGCATTTACGCCTTGCAAGATTACACACCGGAGGGAACCGGCGGCACGGATGATACCGTGGACTTCAATATCACCGGTGACAAGGTCATCCCGACTGAATCGTACGCGCTCAAAGTCACCGTCATCGGCGCAGCGATCAGCGCCGGTGGCAGCTACGACATGCCCGTGACCACCAAGTTCAATGTCGGCGGACAGATCCATCAACCGTTCGGCTCTTACGATCTCGCGGTCACCGGCAACGTCAATGACGATCAGAACCCGCGCTCCTATATCTTCCCTGACATGATTGCCGCGAATTCATCGGTCACCACCATCGGCAAATCATGGCTCAAGAAATCCAACAGCAAGTCCGGCAAGAAGAACAGCCACTGGAAGAAATACATGTCCGTCAGTTCGGAAAACTCCGACTCGCAACAGTTGATGGTGCTCCGTGACGGCGACGATGTGCCGGACATCCCTGGCTTCGAAAACCAGAACTCGATCGAAGACTTCCTTTCGGATTACATTGAAGACGGCAAGATCAGCCTCACCGCGAATCAGGCTATCTTCCTGTTCGAGCTCGGCACCACGAACATGAATAGCTCCGCAGCCGACTTCCAGGACCTTGTGGTTCTGGTCACGCTCGCCAAAGATGTCGAAAGCCTGACCGAGCCCGGCGGCGGCAGCGAGTCCGGCGGCCCTGGCGGTCCCGGCGACCCGTCCTCCGTCGTGTCCCGCCTGATCAAGGTCAATCACCTGACCGGCGGTTACTCGCAACTGATGACGCTCGAACGCAAGTACGACAGCCTTGCTACCAGCGACAGCATGAATTTCTACGCCACCGCTGACAACAAGCTCTATGTGATCGACACCGTCAACCAGACGGAAACCGAAGTCGGCACGATGGCCAGTTCGCAAATGCAAGGTCTGGAGTTTGCCGGCACGACGTTGATGGGTTTCCAAAATGTGTCCGACTTGCTCACGCCGATGAGTCACTCCAACGGCAGCACGCTCGGCACCGCCGCCAGTCTCGGCATGACCGACCTGGGCACGATCGTCTTCATGCCGTTGGCCAGTGACCCGGCTGACAAACCCGTCTCGTACGATTGATCTGAACCCACACCGGTCCGCGAGCCATTCGCAATTCGTTCGCGGACCATCTTTTCCAACTTCATCGCCACGGCAACCGCACCCGACTTGGGTGCGGTTGTCTTTTTGGGAATCCCCTGTGAAATCGTACTCGAACGTGTGACGAATGACGGAAGAGCTACCATTCGCGCTAGAATGTCACCATGAAGCGTGTGTTGCTCAACGCCGTGGTGATCCTGTCCACGGTGTGGTTGCTGACCCTTCTGGTCGTCTGGCCGGTGAGCCATAGCTATCAGCTTCACACCTTGTCATCCTCCAGTGAATTCGTCTGTCAGCGCGGCAGGGTTGCCGTCATCCATCGAACGCAATGGGAATACGAACACACGCCGTCTGTGCATTTC
>JANQKH010000212.1 GCA_028281215.1 Phycisphaeraceae bacterium
GATTGGGGGTGGTCGTAAATGGTGGTCCAGTCACCGTCGAGGCCGGTGGTGGTGTTGTTGGAGCCTTCGATACGCCAGACATGCGGGTCACGTGCCGGCACATCGTTGGCGGAGGAGACGGTAAAGCCGGTGAGTTGGATGCCTTGATCGCCGGTTGCCAGCGTGTTGCTGAAATCAGCACCAACGATCTGGGGGGCGGCGCCACCGCAGCACCACTTGCCGTTGCCGCCGGAGAGGACATTGTCGAACACGTTGAAGGCAAACTCGCCGCCACCAAAACCGGGTTCATTGCTGGAGAAAAACTCCGCATCGAATCCCGCCAAGTTGGGCGGAGCGTAGGCGCCTTCATTGCCGTCGTTTTCCGGATCGGTCAGGTCAACACCTGCCGTATTCAGGGCGCCTGCGCCCGTTCCGACAACGTTGAAAGCTTGCGATTGGGTGGCTAATCCGATGACGAGTGCCATCGTCACGATGAGAACAGATAGTTTCTTCATACTACTTCACCTTACAAATGCGTCGAATGACATTTCTCCCAAGGGAGGGGCAACAAACCTCTTCCACTCAACAAGTACCATAACCTAAGGTGCTGCAAAAAACAAGGCTTATGTAACAAGGTTCTCAAAAAAATTGGCAATCCGCTTTGCGCCGAACCCGTTCTGGCCGTAGAACATAATGATGAAGAATGCCATCAATACTGTTTGTGGATGAGGCGCTTCCGCAATTTTCGTTCTAGAACGTTGACGGGGAGTGTTGGGCGGTCGATAGGACCAACAGGACAGGTAAGTTGTTGGCCAGCATAAGAGGTTTTCCATGGTGATGAAACAATGCCCCGGCATATGGCGAATTCGACCGACTCTGACAGCGACGATTTGTGTCGCCTTGATTTGGGGTTCGACGGCGTCGAACGGCCAAGGCCAAGCAACCGGGGCAACGGCGGGTGACCCAAAGGGGCCGACGTCGACCTCTGTTGACCCGACGCTGAAGCCGTTTGTGGGACAGTTTCTCGGCGAACGATTCAAACTGTTCAGTGAACCAAATCAGCAAGGCGTCAAAGGCAAGTTGTTTGACCGCGACCGGCAATACGACTTTGTCGGCACAGTAAAAGGCAACAGTTTGCGGGGGGCGTTCAAAGTCAACGGACTTGAATCGGTATTCACCGCAATCGTCATCGGTGACACGATGAAGTTGAAACTCGGTGCTCACGAAGTGCGGTTGACGCGCGCGGCTCAACAGGGCGCTCCTGATGTGAAATCGGTTGATTCCGACGGACTGCGCGTCACGAACACCTTGCTCGTGGAATCGGCGGACATGATCGAAGGCACGGCCGTGGTCAGTCACGACAACCGTCACGTGGCTTTCGTCGAAAACGACGGTATCCATCAGCGTGTCAACGTTAACGGTGTAAGAAGCAAACCGGGTTGGGCGGTTCGAAAACTTACGATCAGTGAGACCGGCGGCACAGCAGGTTTTTTCGTTCGTGATCGCGACCGAAAATGGCAAGTGGGTGCAGGGCGTTTTCTCAGTTCTCGTTACGACCGGATCGCATCGCCCCAAGTCATTCTTAGTCGTGATGGAAAACGCTTTGGTTGTGTCGCCATCCGCAATGAGCAGTATTTCGTGATCATCGACGGCAAGGAATATGGGCCTTATGAATCCGCCGGCGCCGTGGTCTTTACTGAGAAGGGTGAGCGTGTCGCGTACGTGGCGAAATCGAAAGGCAAATGGCAGGCATGGATTGACGGGGCTGCCGAAGGCGCTTACGACGGCATCGGACCAATTGTGTTCGGCCCGGACAGCAAACGCTACGCGTATTCCTATTTGACCGGTTCGCAACATCGGGTGATGCTTGACGGCAAGCCGGGGGCAGCGCACCAAGGTGTGGCGTGGATTCGATTCAGCCCGGACAGCAAACGTGTGGCGACAGCGGTTGCGCGCGACTTTCAGATTCGTGTCGACGTGAATGGCAAGCAAGGGCAGGCGTTTGATCAGGTCAGCCATTTCACATTCAGCCCAAACAGCCAGCGCTTTGCCTATCGCGCCGTGTTGAATGGTCGTCGCTACGCGGTGATCGACCATGAGCCCGGCACACCACATGACGAAGTCGATCTACCGATTTTCAGTGCCGACAGCAAACTGTTTGCCTATCGGGCAGGCGAGGAGGGCAGCATTTATGTCACATGGAACGGCCAAAAGACCCGCGCATATGATTCCGCGTTTGCGCTGAAATACAGCCCAGTGCGGCATCGGTTCGCATTCGTCGCTCGACAAGTCAAACGATGGGCGGTGTTGATCAACGACAAACCGGTCGGTATTCATGAGGCGGTTCATCGGTCCGGGGTGACGTTCAGCCCGAATGATGCACACTATGTGTATGGCATCCTGCGAGATAAGAAACGCCTGATCGTTGTAGACGAGAAACAAGTGGTTGTGCCGGGCAAGTTTGCGCGCGGTGCGCGGTTTGTCTTTGATTCGCCATCCACTTTTTACACAGTGGTTCAAGATGGCAAGGCGTTTCGGCGATTGGATATCGCCATCCGGCAATGAGTTGTGCCGATCATTGGGATTTTCCCTAACCGCCGGTGTCCTTGTCGTTTTGGGACGCTGGATTATCTTCGTCCTCCCCTTCATCGCCATCCCACCAGACTTTGATGCCGCGTTTGGTTTCGGAGTGAGATTCCGTTGTGATGGTGTCGGGCAGATCGCGGAAGTGGTAGTCGACATTGTCGAAAGTGTAGAACGGTTGGCCGGCGTGGAAGTTGACGTCAGGCGGATCGGGGTTGGTCGCGTACTCGGCGTCGATGCAGACAATCACGGCATTGCGATCAGGATTGATGACCAAGGTGCGCTTGGTGAATGCACGAGCCAGATACGGGACGTCATATTCAAACGACTGCGTGGGAATTCCGTCGTCGGGATTCACGGGCGTCACGGTGACGGGGCCGTAGTCGAGAACAACCTTGGTGTGTTCGCCCAGCGCGGGAATGGTGACGGGATTGCCGTTGATGGTGACCTGATAGGGGTGTTCCCGTCCGCCAACGACATAGGTGGGGCCTTGCGGCGCGACGCCGCAATAAATCGCGTACGCTGTGAACGCGAGGGCGACACACATGGCTGCGATCAGGATGTCTTTCTTCGTGGTGCGCCGACGCGGATCAGGTTGGTTCGGTAGATCCCGACCACCAGCGGGTCTGTTGGAATTGCGTAAAGGCTTGGAAAGAATCCGCGTCATTTTGAAACGTGGCTCATTCTCGATCCCCGGTAGGGTATGTTCCAGCCGTTCGAGCACGGTTAACGCTTCCTGGTGTCGCCCCTTGGCCTGAAGCGATTGAGCGAGCAGAACGCCCAACTCGCTGCGGCCGGGGACGCCTTGGTCGATCAGATACCACACATCGTCGTACGCTTCATCGGGGTAACCGAAACCAATGCGGTTAAACGTCAGCGCAGTGAGGTTTTCGTTGTTCGGATCAAGCTCATGCGCGATCTTCAACGCGGTTTCCGCTTCGATCGGCATCATGAATGTCGTGTAACCGACACCGAGTTGAAGTTGGAGTTCGGCATCGTCGAGGTACAACTGATTGATCACCTCGGCGACCTGTTCGAAACGTTCTTTGTCGCGGAATTGCATCGACGCGGAAATCGCGGTCTCGACTTTGTCGCGGTCATCGGGATCCGCCAAACACGCTTGCAGCGCCGGTTCCAACTCCGTGTTGATAATCTCGTTCCATTCGAATTGGGGGATCTGCGCGTGGCCGGTGCATCGCTTG
Organism: Phycisphaeraceae bacterium; assembly: GCA_028281215.1. Lineage (GTDB taxonomy): Bacteria > Planctomycetota > Phycisphaerae > Phycisphaerales > Phycisphaeraceae > JANQKH01. The sequence continues at coordinate 3,765 of JANQKH010000212.1, forward strand.
CAATGGTCGATGACATGGACCTCTTTTCCAGCGCCCATCAGCGCGGAGATGCCGTACAGAGCCGACCCGAACGCAGCGTCAAATGATCCGAGTTTCCCGAATCGCCCGCAATTCGTGCATCGGCTCCAGACAAACGATTCGTTTCTCTTCTTTCGGAACGTTTCGTTGGACGTGATGATGAGCATGTCGCGCCCCTGGTGGCATGGGTGTGAAAGATGAATGATTCACAAACCGAGCTTTTGAATTGTACCAAACGAAAGGGGCACGTCGGTCAACTGCGTCTGCGGTTTCGTCTGTTTACTCCACAACTCTCGCCTTGAACGTCACCACATACGCTCGCTTCGGATCACACTGCCGCGGGTTGGGAATCAGAATGAAGTCATCCGCCACGAGGGGATTCAAACCGTTGGCGTTGGTTACTTCGATGTCGGTCAGCCGATGCGGTAGCAGGTGGACGATGGGTCGCCAGCCGCGTTGGGCGCCGTTGGTGTTGATCGGTTTGAACGAATCGGCGCCGCGCTTCGGGGTGATGGTGAAGGTATACGTGCCGGCTTCTTTGTTGTGCGTGAGTTTTTGTACGTAGGCGACAGGTCCGGGCGCGGTGCGCGCGATCCATGCGGGGTCGCCGTAGAAGGCGACAACATCACGATCGTGCAGCAGACCGGTGATGTCCATCGCTCGCAGGCCCATCTTTTGTGCCGCAGGGGTCAATGATCGAACGCGCACGCTGCTGCCGGGTTTGACATTCATCTCTTTGGCTTGCGGCAGGGCGGTGTAAAGCCGGTGCAGCAGGGCGTGATGATTGGCGATGAACGCCTCGGCCATCGTGTATCGGCCGGGCTGTTCGACGAAGTAATCGAGCAGTCCCCAGCCGGCGTAGCCATACCACGTGGGCACCGTGTAGCCGATCATCTGCTTCACGCCACACGAATTCATCCACGCCAGCGCCATTGCGTCGGGGGCATCGATGTGACCCATCAAACAGTTGCCGATCGGCAGGTAGACCTTCGGGTTGTCCGACGTGATGGGGAAGCGTTGCTTGTCGACGGTTTCGCCGAACATCTGTCCGTTTTTTGATTTGAAGAACCCGTTGCGATAGCGAAAGCCGATCATCCAGTCGCGCTCGGTCGCGTGACCGCTGGTGACGAAGAGGTCGGCTTTGTAGTCGGTCAGTGTTTCGGCGAGCGCATGGGTGGTGTCGGCCGGGCCTTGCGTTTGCTCCGCCTCGCCGCCGCGCTGTTTGGCGACCTTCTTGTGTTTGACCAGTTCGTCGTACCACAACCCTTCCGGCACCATGTCCAGCGCGATCTCCGTACCGCTGGCGACCTTCCGCACCGTCAACGGCTTGGCGTGTTGGGCGATCGCCAACGCATTGTCCGCATCGAACCCGGTAAGAATGCCCCAGATGCAATCGGTCCACGGATCGTCATCAAACGTCCGCGTCAGGCGGTGCACATCGGCCACAAACTGCCGGCCGGCCTCACTCGACGTCGCTACAAAGCAGGCATACCGCGGATGCAACTTGCCCAGCGCCGCCTTCGCTTCGTGCACGGATTTGTCATACGTGATCACCGTGCAAGTATGATCTGCCTTGTGCTTGGCGACGAGCGCCTCAACAACGGGTTTCCACGATGCGTCGTTAGCTGTCGATTGGGAGACGACGATGGCGTAATCGCTTGCGTGGGCAGCGGCGGAGGAAAGCAACAGCAGGGCAAAGATCATTCGTAGGTTGGGCATGGCCTTAACTTTCGTGTCAGGAGTATCGGTAACACGGCCGAAGTTGCGGAGTTTATGCTAGCCGGCAGGTTGCCCCATCAGTCACCGATCGCGTCATAAATCTGCACGCGGTCCCAGAACGTGCCACAATCGTTGCGGAAGGCGTCGTGAATGGGATCGTCCTGGTAAGCGTCGTGCCCTGCTTTGTCCGCGAAGCCGACGATCAATACGTGGCTGTACGAATTGTCCACCACCTCGCGCGGCGTGCCCGCCGGTGCGCCGACGTAACTGAACGTGACCGTGCCGATCGTGGTCAACGCCTTGAGCCCGGCGCGATACTGCTCAAGTTGGGCGTTGGTCAGATCGTCTTTGAGCCAGAAATAAACCGAATGAATAAACATGCTGAAAACTCCGTCAAGGAACAGGCCGAACAGGATAGCAGAGGGCGAGTGAATTGCCTCAGCCAAGGATCCGTTTCGCAGTTGACTGGCAGACGCATCGGGCGAAGGTGTTTGCGATGTCGAAATGCAGACACGCGACGTCGCGATCAATCCGAAAAGCTTTTGATGTTGTCTATCGCGTCTTCATCATGTTGCACGCCCCGATAGGTTCCCCACTTGCCGTCGGCGCCGGCGGACATCACAAACGGTCGAGGCGCCGCGGGCGTGCCGCGCCATGGAAGGCGATCGGTTTGTTGGTCATTGAACGGCATGAACCAAAGCGATCGGCCCCATGCATCGTTGACGCCGATTACCTCGCCCGCTTCATTGAACGTGATCAAGTCGGCGCCGAGATTGTGGACCATCTTGCGTGTGAAAGGCACCTGATTGATGGCCGCCAGGAATGCCGACATTGACAGGTTGGGCGAAGCATGATGCCCCGGCGGAACCTTGCCCGTCCGCACCTCATATTCGACCGCGATCGCGATCAGGTTTTGAACGAGTCTGCGCGTCTGCGCCTCCGGGCCAGGATCTCGATGGTCTGATTGCAACATCATCAACCCCACGGTCAGCATGCAGACAAAAGCGATAAGCAACACGATCTGAAAAAGACGCACGATTCACTCCGACGGGCCAAGCGGGAATGAATCAAGTTCGCGGATTCTAGGCTCGATCAAAGGGCCGGGTGGAACGGGCGTCTTGCCCGTCAAGATGCCGAAACGATCCATCACCCCATCAACCAAACAACTCCATCACCGGACTTCCCGTTGTCAACTGCCTTGACAAACCGCTGGCGTCTTTCGGATCGTTGATCGGAATGTCGAGCGCGTGGTAGATCGTCGCAGCGAGTTCTTCCGGGCGGATGGGATTCTCTGTGACGTAAGCGCCGTGGCGGTCGGTCTTGCCGTACAACTTGCCGCCGGCGATGCCCGCGCCCGCCATGATCGCCGAGAAACACTTGGGCCAGTGCTGTCGGCCGGGTGGTTGTTGCGTGAGAATCTTCGGCGTGCGGCCAAACTCACCCGTCACCACCACCAGCGTGTTGTCCATCATGCCGCGGTCTTTGAGGTCGGTGAACAACGCCGCCAGCGCCTGATCGAGGCGCGGCAGGCAGAAGCCCATGCCGTACGAGCCGTTGCCGAATGCGTTGCCCATGCCCATGTTCCCGCCATGCATGTCCCAACTGCTGCTGGGCGGTCCCTTCTTTTCAAACGGCGCCTGCCCAACCCAGCCGTTGACGGTGACGAATCGCACGCCGGCTTCCACCATCCGCCGCGCGAGCAGCAGGTTCTGTCCCAGCGGATGCATGCCGTATTTTTCTCGCACCTGTTTCGGTTCACGGTCCAGTTCAAACGCCTGCCGGCCTTCCGCACGGGTCATCGCGTCATACGCTTTTTCACGCAGGTCCGACCAATCCTTGCCCTTGGCGTCGCTGTCGAGTTTGTTCGATTCGATGCGCCCGAGCAATTGTTTGCGCTTGGCCAATCGTTCCGTGTCGCCCATCTCGTAAACCTGAGGCGTCTTGAAATCCGCCATCGCCGGGTGATTCTTCTCCGATCCGACGAACACCGGCGCATACGCCGAGCCGAGGTAACCGCCGATGCCGATGTTCGGCGCACAAAACACCGGCCGACCGACACACTTGATCAGCCACGCGTTCGACACCAGGTTCCGCGTGCTCGGTTTGTGTTTCGCCACCAGCGAACCGATGTAAGGCTGATCGTTCGGCTTGCCCTGTTGTACGCGTTGCCTTGAATCGCCGGCGAGCAGGTTGTGCATCGCATCAAAGTGATTGGCGATGCCGCCCGGATGCGTCATCGAATTGATCAGCGTGAACTGATCCGTCACTTTGGAAAGTTCCTTGTGCATCTCATTGATGCGCATGCCCGGCACCTTTGTGCGGATCGGCCGATACGGCCCGCGAATCGTGTCCGGCGCGTCAGGCTTCATGTCCCACGTATCCACATGGCTCGGCCCGCCGCAAAGCAACACAAAGATACAAGACTTCTCCGCACGGACCGCGTTGCCCCCGGCGTCCACCTTGTCACTGCCCATCACAATGCCGGGCATGCCAAGACTGAGCGTTCCCAACCCACTGGCGATCATGGCCTGCCGACGGTTCATCTGAATGTCATGCATACGAGCCCCTTTGCACGAACGGCTGAACGGGAAGAACATCCCAACGCAACCATTCTAACCAATCCATCGACCGCCCCGCCTTCCGCCCCTCACACACGCGTGCAAAATCTGATTGCGCAGCGACACAACCAACAATCAGGCGAATCACGCCTCCGCAAAACCACGATCAAACCGCCTGGCATTCTGTCATAGGTAAAACACCCCTGACACCGACACCCCCTCCCCCTGACACGTTATTACTGATCCAAACGATTGCCAAACCACAACTTACGCCATGTCTCAGGGTTTTCCCTCTGACGTCAGGGTAACCCAAACACCGCCCGCGGCCCGCGCCCGCCGTCATCAGGCGACTTCGCTTGTAAACGTTGATTTTATCCATGGTTATGTTCAAACAGGTGAACAATGGAAAGGATCACGCAAAACAAACCGCGCCGCCGCGTCCCGTGCGTGAGGTGGCCAAGCCGCGCGGATGGGGGACGTGTCGTAACCCTATAAAATACCGAAAATAGGTGTGATCGTCAAGGCTCTTTTCGACGGTTGTCGCCGTCGGTCCAAGTCTGCCCGGACACCTCCGGCTGTTGAAGTTGCATACGCGTTCGGGCAAGCCCGGACCAACTCGGTTGCTCGGCTGACCCACGGTATCTGTAAGTGATGTTCAGGAACGTATTACATTGCTTGGGGTAGTGTACAATGCAATTGCAAGTGCACTTTCAAAAACTCTAATCGTCCGTTCGTCCTAGGAACCGTTCAATAAAGGTGAATAATGCAGGTTTTGGGTGGACTTATCAAACTTCCCCTCTCGGATTCCTTGCCACTCCCGTGGTGGCATCGTGCTCCACTTGGGTTACTTCACAAGACCACAGTATTTACAAGTATCACGGAGTCTGGAAACAGGCCAATTGGCGATTTGTTGATTTCAGTTCTTGATCCAGACAATTGGAATCGAATGTTACGAGTTTCTTGTCGGCCAACAGAGGGACCGGGAATACTCAACAAGAAGTTTAAGACAATCTCTCCACTGAACATCGCACTAGCTGAAACTGTTACGCTTGAATCTGGAAAATACCATGAAATCAACATTATTTGTGAGCCTTTTACTGGCAGCAGGAAGAAGGACTACTTCAACGAGATGAGAAAAAGGCTCGACGATGCTGGATTTACTGATACGTTAGTCGAACGACAGTTGCCGTTGCCAAATCTTGTTTCGACACAAGTGCATCAAGTCAATCATGGATGGGTGAATGATACGAATTGGCGCGAACTGGTCGAAGAGCATTTTTCCGATGATGAAATATCACAGGTTGATTTGTCACGAGGTGTTGTCTCGGCAGACACCCAACTCCGCCTGCTCCGTTATGTATTTCCTCGGCATGGTGCAAAAACAGTTCAGATTGAACATGCCGATGTTCCAGGTGCTCTGAAAGAACTCACAAGCGCGTTAGTATCATCAGGAATGAATCTGCTGTCGGCACTGCTACGGCGTGGGGGCGCGCATCCTCGTAATGCCATGCTTGTTGCCGTTTGCGAACCACATCAGATAACTGATTCGCCTGAACGAGAAATTGAACGACGTATACGAGATGAAATAAAAAAACTCCACCGCCGGTTTCGCGCAAATGTAAAGATTGGTAATGGACGGCCAGGAAGTGAAACGATTGATACTCATCATCCTGAACATCTGATTGCTCGTGTTCCTGATGATCTAATGCCTAAAGTGGTCGAATACAAATCGTCGCTTCCACATGGTAAGCATCCGATTTTTTTCTCGCGCCGGTTTTTTCGAAATAACCCACATACAAAGAAGGTTGAACGAGTTATTAGGCGCGTCATGAAGAACAATTCCTGCCACGTGGTAGAAGCGGAGCAAAATGCGGCGGGGCGCGTTATTGCAAATGAAGTCTTGTCAAGGTTGTGGATATCAAAAGCTGGAATCGTGGTGGTCATGCGACCGCCTAAGGATGACTCAGTAACAGAAGCATTCAGTGTGAATCTGGCGCATGAGTTTGGTGTTCTTCAGGGGCAAGGTAAGCCGGCGTTACTACTTGTGGATGTAGCTTGCGTCGAGGAGATACAAAAGTGGAGTAATATGCATGGAGTTATTTTTCTTCCTTTTGATCCGGAACAACCCCTCGAGGATCGCGACGATCCATCATGTTTAGCCAACATTCTTCATGGCTGGATAGATTTGCTTCGCCTTCAATAAATCAGTTCTGTAGGGTCCGCGATTCGCGGACGCTGGATCTCGGTTGAGATAGCCTCATCCGCAAATCGCGGATCCTACAACCTTTGCCCCACTCACATCTGCCGATCCAACAACCGATACTGCACCGCCTCCGCCACGTGATGCGTTTGCACGGCGTCGCTGCCTTCCACATCCGCAATCGTCCGCGCGACGCGGCGCACCTTGTCATACGCCCGCGCGCTCAAACCCAATTCCGTCATCACCTGTTTGACCAGTTCGCGGGCCGTGTTGTCCAGGGCGGCGTGCTGGTCCAGTTCGCGGCCGGTGAGGGTGCTGTTGGGTCGGGTCCGTCCGAATCTGCGGCTACTCAATGTTATCAGTCACCGAGTCGTCACCGCCATACGACAGTGCCTCAACGAGGTATTGGAGTTCTTCCTTGATTTGGTCTGTGTCATCAACGGTCTGCCCGACTTCAGCTTGAACCGCTTCACGAAAACTCCTGCGTAAGCGATGAATGGCCACTTTCACTG
>JANQKH010000139.1 GCA_028281215.1 Phycisphaeraceae bacterium
GGTTCGCGTTGGACGCGAAAGAGTTTGTGTATGGCTTCGAGCACACCGCCGGCCATGTAGGCGACGCCACGCGGCACGCGCTTTTCGACCGGTTGCATCCCCGCCGCCGCGAGAATGCGGTTGATCAACTCCGCCATCGCCAGCGGTTCGTCGTTGCTGATGAAATAGGCTTTGCCGGCACACACAGCGTCGAGCCCATCGGCAAGCAAACGGTCGGCCGCGAGCAGGGGGGCCGCAACGGCGTTGTCGATGTACGTTGAATCGACCAGCTTGCGCCCGTCGCCCACCAGTTTCAGTTTGCCGGCGCGCGCCCGTTCGACAATGCGCGGCACGAGGTGCGGATCGCCCGGCCCCCAGATCAGGTGCGGCCGCAACGCCGTCACCGCAAGCGGCGCCTCGCCGGTCGGCGCTGATGCACCGGCGGACAGCACCAACTGCTCAGCCTCCGCCTTTGTTGCCGGGTAGTGTGCCAAGTAGCGGTCCGGATAGGGGTGCGCTTCGCCGACGCCGTCTTCATCGCGGCCATGAAACGAAACGCTGGGCGAACTGGTGAACACAAAATGGCGCACACCCGTAAGCCGACACTCGTGCAGCAAAGCGGTTGTCGTTTTCACGTTGGCATGCCAGTACGACTGACGTGAACCCCACACGCCCGGCTTCGCCGCCACGTGAAACACCACATCGCAACCAGACACCGCCGCGCGGGCGATGTCGCTCGAAGCCAGGTCACCCTGCACCACATCGACACCGCGCTCGCGATGCCACGGGTAATCGCCGCGCTGCGCGGTGCGCACCTGATCACCGCGATCGAGCAGCGCCCGCACAATCGCCCCTCCAAGGAAACCCCCGCCGCCGGTCACAAGCGCCTTCATGCCGACTCGCCCCCCAGTTGTTTGGCCGCCCACTTCGCGAGTTGTTCGCGGTTGATCTTGGAGTTGTGGCGAATGTCGACAGGGAACGCACCCGGCGTGTAGGGAATGAATGTTTTGATGCCCGACGTTTGTTCGAACTGCTCTGCGCGCTCGAGAAATGATTCCTCAACTTGCTTCCAATGTTCCTGAATCGACTTGCCGCCTCTTGTGCGTTGATGTTCAACACAGATCGCCGGCACGACCTTCCCGTTCAATCGCACACCCACCAGCGCGGCACGCATGCTGACATCGATCGCGTTGAACACCCCTTCACAAGCGACGGAAAAGTATGTTCGATCTGCCGTCACCACGCGGTGCGCTTTGCGGCCGCAGAACCAGATCCTGCCCTGCTCGTCGAAGCAACCCAAGTCACCCATGCGGTGGTAGAAGCCGTCGTCGCAAGGGATCTTCGCCAGTCTGGTCGACGATTCACGATTGAAATACTCCCGCGTGACCTGCGGACCGCGCACGCAGATTTCGCCGATCGAACCACCTGGCAGTTCCAAGTCATCGGACCACGTTTTGATCACTTCATCGCTGATGCGGATGATGCGCGTGTCGAGGTTGTTGACCGGCGCGCCGACACAGACGCCGTGGCCTTGCTCGGTCAGCGCGGCCGTCTCGCCGAGAATCACATCACTGCCGAGACACGCCACAGGCAGCGATTCGGTCGCGCCGTACGGTGTAAACACCTGCACGCCTGGCGCGAGCATGTCTTGAATGCGTGCAATCACACGCGCCGGCACCGGCGCACCGGCACTGTTGACGCGTTTCAAACTCGGAAACGAAAACGACGCGCCGGCATTCGCCGGTTCGTCGGCATACGTTGCAAGGCGTTTGAGCAATGCCGGCGAACCAAAAAGGTTTGTCACCTGGAATTGCTCGATCGGCTCGATGATGTTCGGTGGGTGCACACTGCCTGGCTTGGTGAAATCCATGTCGGGCACGATCGCCGACATGCCCATCGCCGGCGCAAACAGCGCGAACAACGGGAACGTGCACAGATCAATTTCACCCGGCTCGATATTGAACCACTCGATCAGAGCGCGCACCTGCGCCTCGAAGTTGGCGTGCGTGTAAACCACACCCTTGGGAATGCCTGTCGAACCGCTGGTGAAAAGAATCGCGGCGGTCGCGTCGGGCTCTGTGTGCGAGAGGACCGGTTCATCGGTTTGTTTGCCTAGTTCCGCGACGCGCGACAGCGCCAACGCACCCCCGAACGGAAGCAGCTTTCTTCCGACATGCACATTGATGCGATTGGTTCGCCTGACCCAGCCCAGGATTTTGCGAGCGATGTGAGCTTTGCGGATGCCGATGAACGCCTGCGGCTCCGCTTCATCAAGGCAGGTTTTCAGGTTCCGCACACCCATACCGGGATCGACGCCGACGAGCACGGCGCCGATTTTGAAGATGGCGAACACCAAAGCGAAAAACTCGGGACTGGGTTTGACCATCAGCACGGTGTGCATGCCGCGTTCGACACCGATTTTTTGTAATCCTCGGGCGAGCAGGTTGCTTTCATGTTCCAGTTCGGCGTAAGTCCACTGCTTGTACACCATCTTCCCGTCGGCGCCGCGCTTAAGTGGAAACGCCACCGCCAGCGTGTCCGGCTGTTTCGCCGCCATCGCCGGCAGATGCGAAGCGATATTCACCCAGGACGGCTCCTGTGCCGCGGTCTCCAACGGTTCCGGTTGAACAATCACGTCTGCCACCATTCGGTCAATCTTAACGGTTTAGCGCCGACTGCGGCAATCAAACTCCGCATGTCGCCTCGCCACCCAGAAACCGTTGTACCAACGGGATGATCGCTTCATAGGCGTCTTCGAGCACATAATGCCCGGCATCGATAAATCGGTGCACATCGGCTGACGGGAACCGGCGCTCCCATTCTTCGAGAAAATGATGATCGAACACAAAATCTTTCATGCCCCAGCAGATCAACTTTGGCACGTCGGCCAAGGAATCGAGCGAGCCATCCACCTCGTCCACCAGCGCAAAAGTCGGATGATCCGGCCCAAGTGGAATGTCTTCCACAAAGCGAAGCACGGCGATTCGATTCGCCCAACTGTCATACGGATACAAGTAGGCTTGGCGGACATCCGCATCCAATTTGCGCTTGACGCATTTGCGCACTCCGCCGCGACAAAACTGGTTCAACCCTCGTACCGCCAGCGGTCCGAGAAAGCTGCGGCAAAGCTTCAATTCCCAAGGCATCTTCTTCGTCTTCGGCAGATGAAACGCGCCGGTATTCAATATGACCATGCGCTTGATGCGTGATGGTTGACGCACCGCCCAGGCCGAACCAATCATGCCGCCCCAGTCATGAACAATCAGGTTGATTGGACTGGTTACTTCCAAGTCGTTCAACAACGAGTCGAGATCGTCCACGCGCGACTGCAACGTGTATGCGTAGCGATCGTCTCCCGGTTTGTCGGACAGCCCCATGCCGATATGGTCCGGCACGATGCAA
>JANQKH010000221.1 GCA_028281215.1 Phycisphaeraceae bacterium
GTTTGAAGCTGCTGCCGACGCACCGATCGCCGGCCGTCTCATGCCGCTTGAAGCATCACACGCGCATTCCAGCAAGGGCATCACCGGCGGATACGACCAGCCGATCGGGTTGGTCTTCGGGCAGCCGAACAACACAACGTATTACGGCACGCGCATCAACCAGTTGGCGTGCGCGGTGACCGAAGAGGCGCCGTTCAAGATTCACCTCGGGCAACCCAAAGTACCTTTGGTGCGCAGCGGCAGCATGAATTTGAAAGTGGTGGTCGAACGCAAGGAAGGGTTCAACGCGGCCATCGCGCTGCGCATGTTGTTCCGCCCGCCCGGTGTAGGCGCCGCAGGCAGCATCACCATCCCCGCGGGCAAGAACGAGGCGTATTATCCGATCAACGCCAACGGCGGCGCGGCGCTGCGGACGTGGAAGATCGCGATCATCGGCGACGCCGCCACGCCCAAGGGCAACGTTTCGGTTTCAACACAGTTAGCGGACCTGATGATCGCTAATCCGTTCGTGAGCATGAAGATCGACATGGCGGCCGCCGAACAGGGCAAAGCCGCTACGCTTGTCTGCAACTTGAACCAGCACGTGCCGTTTGAAGGCAAAGCGCGGGTCATTCTTCACGGCATTCCCGCCAAGGTGACGCCCGACGCCAAGGAGAAGACGATCACCAAGGACGACAAGGAAGTCCTCTTCACTTTGAACACTGAGAAGGACACACGTGCCGGCCAACACAAAACGCTGTTCTGTCAGGTGATTGTCACGCAGCACGGCGAACCGATCGTGCACAGCGTTGGAGGCGGCGGCATCCTGCGTGTTGATCCGCCGCCGCCCGCGCCGAAGGTGGTCAAGGCCGCGCCGAAGCCCAAACCCAAAGCCGCGCCGAAACCCGAGCCGAAGAAGCCGACGGTCAAGCGATTGAGCCGATTGGAAATGCTCCGCCTTGAAGCGAAGAAGCGCGCTGAGGCCGAAGCATCCGGCGGCGAATGAAAAAGCCGGTCCGTTTCACGTTGTCAAAGATCAATCACCCACACCCATTGGATGCACCAATGAATACGCAACGCAACGCCATCACTGTTCTCCTTGCTCTGGCCATAAGCGCCACGGCTTGGGCGGAACCGAAACTCGCCAAGGTTGAAGTGTTTCCCGCCGACGTCAGTCTGCTGACCTCGCGCGACCTTCAGTCCGTGGTGGTCAAGGCAACGTTCGACGACGGCACAACCCGGGATGTGACATCGAACGCCAGCTACAAGTTTGTGGACCCCAAACTCGTCTCGTTTCGTAAGCAGGTGATCTTCCCGGTCGCTGACGGCAAGACGCAGATGCAGGTGGCGTACGGCGGACACACCATCAACGTACCGGTCGAAGTCAAGGATGCCACGAAGGATCGGCCGATCAGTTTCAAACTGGATGTCATGCCGGTCTTCATGCGCGCCGGTTGCAATTCCGGTTCCTGTCACGGCGCCGCGCGAGGTAAGGATGGGTTCAACCTGTCGCTCTTCGGCTTTGATCCCGACGGCGACTATCACCGCATCACGCGCGAACAACCTGAGCGTCGTATTAACCTGGCGCTGCCCGAAGAAAGCTTGCTTGTGCTCAAAGCGATCGGGAAAGTTCCCCACACCGGCGGCCAAACGTTCAGCGAAAAGGATCACGAATACGACACGCTGGTTCGCTGGCTGGATGCCGGTGTGCCCAAAGACGCCGCCGACATTCCCACACCCACCAAACTTGAAATCCTTCCGAAGAACGCCGTGCTCGTCGGTGAAGGCGCTACTCAGCGCATGACCGTGCGGGCGCACTATTCCGACGGCACGACACGCGACGTGACCAACCTGTCGCTTTACCTGTCCAGCAATGACCGGTCGGCGACGATCGGCAAGGACGGCGTCGTCACCGCCGGCCAGCGCGGCGAAGCTTTCGTCATGGCCCGGTTCGCCACGTTCACCGTCGGGTCGCAGGTCATCGTTATTCCCAAGGGCACGAATTACCAGTGGCAGAATGTGCCGGAGAACAACTATGTTGACACTCTCATCTTCAACAAGTTGAAGAAACTGCGCATACACCCGTCGGAGTTGTGTTCGGACCAGGTGTTCATCCGTCGCGCGTTCATCGACATCGTCGGCAAGCTTCCCACTCCGGAAGAGTACGCCGCGTTCATGGCGGACAAGGATCCGAAGAAGCGCGACAAGCTTGTTGACGAGTTGCTGTCACGCAAGGAATTCGTCGAGATGTGGGTGATGAAGTTCGCGGAACTGTTGCAGATTCGCAGTGACGGCAACCGGCGCATGAGCTACAAATCCACGCTGCTCTATTACAACTGGCTGAACGAAAAACTGAGCAACAACGTGCCGATGAATCAGATCGTGCAGGAACTGCTCGGCTCCTCCGGCGGCACGTTCGCCAACCCGGCCACCAACTACTATCAAGTTGAACAGAACACGCTGAAGATCAGTGAAAACGTCGCCCAGGTTTTCATGGGCATGCGTCTGCAATGCGCCCAGTGCCACAATCACCCGTTCGACCGCTGGACCACGGACGACTATTACAGCTTCGCCGCGTTCTTCAGTCAGGTCGGACGCAAGCGCGCCGCCGACCCGCGCGAACAGGTGATTTACAACCGGGGCTCGGGCGACGTACGGCACATCGTCGGCAATCGGGTTATGGCGCCGAAATTTCTCGGCGGCGAAGTGGCGGACGTGAAAGGCAAAGACCGTCGGCAGGTGCTCGCC
>JANQKH010000224.1 GCA_028281215.1 Phycisphaeraceae bacterium
TCGGACCCGTCGACGGCAAAACCTATGCAGGCGGGCTGATGCTCCCCATGAAGGAAAACGATGACCGCTGGATCGCCGATGTTGTCACCTACATCCGCAACGATTTCGGCAACACTGCCGGCCTCGTCGAAGCGAGCGATGTCAAGCGCATTCGAGTTGCCTCGAAGGAACGCACCAGCCCGTGGACGCTCGCCGAGTTGAAACGATTCGACCCGCCCGCACTCGCGCGCAATCAATGGAAACTCACCGCGAACCGAAACCCCGGCACACTCGGCAACGCCGTGGACGGCAACCTCGGCACGCGATGGGACACTGCCGGTGTGCAGCGGCCGGGCATGTGGTTCGCAGTCGAACTCCCCGAACCCATGCGCATCCTGACACTGAATCTCGATACGCGCGGCTCCAACGACGACTACCCGCGCGGCTACCTCGTGCATGTCTCCAGCGATGGCAAAAACTGGGGCAAGCCCGCCGCCCGGGGACAAGGCAACAACCCGATCACGCCCATCGAACTGAGCGGCGAATCCGCCAAACACATTCGCATCACACAGACTGGTAGCTCCAACAGCAAGTATTGGTCGATCCACGAACTAACGATTAAGGGCGCGCCACTGAACGAGGTGATTCCCGACCCACTTGCGCAAATCCTCGCCAAGGAAAAACCGCAAACGCTCGTGCAACAAGCGATGCAGAAAGGCGACGCCAAACGCGGCGCGGCGCTCTTCTACAATCAGGCGCTCTCCTGCGCCAAGTGTCACGACCCCGCCAAAGGCAAGCGTCTTGGACCTGACCTCTCCGCCAAACGTGATGGCGTCACCAACGCCTTTCTCGTTGAATCGATTCTGTCCCCGTCGAAGGACATTCGCAAAGGTTACGAACAGTTCATCGCCCAGGACTTCGACGGCAACACCGTCATTGGTTTCCGTGTCAGCGAAGATGACAAGGCACTCGTCCTTCGCGAACCCGCGGCCGGCAAGGAAATCAAAATCGCCAAGAGCGATCTCGACTGGATGCGACAAAGCAAACTCTCAGTCATGCCGGAAGGCCTGATCAACCAGTTGAGCAGCCGGGATGATTTTCTCGACCTGATCCGCTTCCTGATCGACATCAATGCCGGCGGGGTGTCGCGCTTGAATGAACTGAAGAGACAGTTGAAGTAAGCACACGTCAGCCGCAGATATGCGGATGCCGTGACCCGTTTTTACTTGCTCAATTCCTAGCCGGCCTTCCTGATTTTTCCGAGAGGCCTCCGCCAGGGTTTCAGAAAGTATCGGAAGGTGAACTCAAAGGGAGAGCAGCGCGCCGCGCCTGCCTTAACGACTGAATTGACAACAATCCAGCCAGGCAAATAGGGACGTTATTGCCGCACCCATCAATCGAGGGGGATGGCATAATAAACATCCCATGATCCCAACCTGCCGCCGATGTCGATGTCGCGAAAGTTCCACCAATCGATGTTGCCTGCCTCAAAGAGGAAGTTGCCACCATGGGGTTCACCATCGCCTTTGATGTGACTGGCAAACGGCGTTGTTCCATTAAACCACCAACTGTTCCCCCAAGTCTGCATGATGTCCATCATGATTGGAGCATTGGAGTAATGACCGCCAATCCTCTTTTTCTTGACCCAGTTTTCACCATCCGGATTCGTTGGCGGCGCATAGTCCGATGGATCAGTAGCGGGAACTCGGTGAGGCAGGAATTGATAACCGGCGACTCGAATGGTGACGCCGCTGTTGATCGCCGTGTCGTGGCGGTGCCATTTCTGCGTCGGACACAAGAGCAAGTGCATGTTGTTTTGAACGTTGTCCTTGTCGTATGCCTGCAGATAGTCGGCCCAGAATCGCTGCACCGTCGGACCACCCCAAGCAAAGTGCAATCCATCTCGATTCTCTGGAAAAAACTTGGCGTTGTCTGCTGCATATAGTGTGAAACCCGCGCCCCACTGTCTCATTTGATTGGCACAAACGGTTCGCTGAGCCATAGAGCGCCCCTTGCCAAGGGCGGGGAGCAGCAACGATATCAAAAGAACAATCAAGGCCACAACCAACAGCATCTCGACGAGTGTAAATCCGTTTTTTTTCTGCATCGTCATGCGATTCATCCCGTGGGGTCCAAGTTGGTGAGCGGGTAAACCGGGCGCAACGATCGCGCAATCCCGAATCCGATATCACATCCATATTGAAAAGGCATATGGAGCGATTAAACTCCACATGCCGTCATGTTTCTGATTTATGTCATCGATCGACGACGGCGAACC
>JANQKH010000483.1 GCA_028281215.1 Phycisphaeraceae bacterium
CAGCCTGATCGAACAGGGCTTGGCGTCGAAGGAAACGGTCGATCCGCTTTCCGAGGACGCACTGGCGGCGCGGGTCAACTTTGTCCGCGATGAAGACAGCGAAGACGACGAGGAAGATGGCGAGAAAGGTGAGAAAGACGCCGAAGCCGGCGCGGAATAATCACCCTGTAGTCACCGCGCGTCGCCCCGTTTTCGCGTGATGCGTTCCCCATGATCGCCCTGTTCATATGCATCCGCGCCGCAGTTGGGTGGAAATAATCAAGAGTTGCCGCGATGATTCGGTCGGACGCGCCTTGCGTTGATCCGTAACAATAGTTGAGCGCGTCGGCGGGCGTGCCGATCGCCGTACCAGAGGACACCGAATCGTTCTCCGATCTGCACTGCCCCGCTAAACATCCACCCCGCCTTTTGTGTGGCCTGCCAGCACTGCCCGCCTTGCTCGCCGCCAAACTCGCCCCCCGGAGTCGGCCCCTTGAGTGACATCTGTCCATACTGCGGCACACGATCACCCGGCAGCGAAGTCTGTCGCGATTGCGGCGGCATTCTGGATGACCTGAGCATGACGGCGACGCAAATCGCCATGGGGCCGTGGTACTTTCGCGTCACCGGTAAACCCTGGGCGCCCGGATGCAGCCTGGCCGTGCTCCGACGCATGATGCAGACGGGGAAAATCAAACCTGGCTCACAGATTCGCGGCCCCGCGACCGGACAACTGTGGCGGCGGGCGGAGAACATTCCGGGCATTGCTCACCTGACCGGTCGATGTCACGAGTGTTACGCGGATGTCGATCCCGGCGCGCGGTCCTGTTTTGGTTGTGGGATTCAGTTCCCCACGCTGACCGATGAAAATAACCGGCTGGGCCTCCCCGACGACAACGTCGCCGAACACGTACAACAGCAGCGCAAACTGGATCCGCAAACCTGCCCGCGTTGTGCGACGCATATGGAAAGCCCCGCCGTGTGCGATCACTGCGACGCAATTTTCGATCCCCCCGCCGAAGCAACCGCCATCACGCTGGGTACCTGGTTCTACCGCAGCAACGCCACGGCTTACTTCCCCGGCATCGGTTTCGACCGCGTGGTGGAACTGATCGGCGTCGGCGCGATCACGTCGCAAACCATCATGCGCGGGCCGACCACCGAACAGTTCTGGACGCTGGCGAAATCGATCGAAGGCATTGCCCATCACGTGGGTTTCTGCCACGCGTGCGAAGCTGAAGTGGACAAGGGCGCGACTTCCTGCCGAGCATGCGGCACCGTTTTCATCGACCCACCGAAGGACGATCAACTCGGCTTGCGCTTCAAGACGCCGGACGAAGTCGACGCCGCGCAAAAAGAACTGGACGCCGAGTTGGCAAAGATCGCCGCCTCACAACCGGCGTCATCCGTCGCACCGGCAGTGCAGGCGCGAACGAGCCGATCAGCGCAATCGGAATACGAACTGTATGACGAAGCTGAACAGTACGACGAGCACGATGAATACGCCCATCATGATGAACATGACGTACACGCGGATCATCACGAACACGATCATTGGCATGACGAACATGATCAAGAACACGACCATCACGCGCATGCCGAACATGATCACCATGATGATGTTAATCCGCTCGCGGCGATCACCGATTCACGACAGCGTGGCCCGAGCAAGCGTGATCATCTGGCTGGGCACCTAGAATCAGTGGCGTCGGGAATGGACGATGAACCGGCGCACCACGACGATCATGATCACGTCCCACACACCGAGGCGGACGAGCAGACTCTTCACGATGAGCCAGCCGTGCCCCCGCAGGAACTGGCGGCCGCAACAGGCACAGCTCGCGCTCCTGCTATCGATGCCGCCGCTGTGGATGGCGCCCCCGGTTCGTCAGCCGGTGACGCCAAGGTTCGGCGTCAAAAGTCGCAACTGGAGCAGAATCAAACCAAACTCGCAGTGGTCGCGCTGGTCAGCGTGTTGATGCTCGTGGGCGTGGTGGTGCTCATCATCGCGGGTTCCGGCGATCTTTCCAATTCAAACAACTCCAACACCAACGACTCGGCAAACAACAACAAAGACCGCAACACCAACACAAATACCTTCGCCTCTCAGGCGATGACCGATCTGCGCAACAAAGCCGAAGAGCAATGGAAAATCATCAACACCGTGCAGCGCACGCAAGCGTTCCGTGACCTGCTGACCCAGGCACGAGACAACATGGTGGCGGCGCGCGAACAGTACGGCAACCGCTCATACGCGGAAGCAGAACAGTCCTACAACGCCGCGATTAAGGCGATGGATGCCGTCGAGGATCTGTTGGAACAACGCACACTGGCGCAGCACACGTCCCGCCGTGCGGTCGCCGCGAAGAACACAGCCGGTGAGTTCGACGTGGAAAAACTAGCCGGCGACTTGTGGAAGCAAGCCGGCGACTTGTTGGAGCAAGCCGAGACCGCGATGCGCGAAGAACGTTTCGCCGATGCGTCCACCGCTTATGAGTCTGCCGTCGAGACATTTGGCAAAGCGACATTGTTCGTTCAAC
>JANQKH010000314.1 GCA_028281215.1 Phycisphaeraceae bacterium
AGAAACACCGTCGTAATCTGCGGCGCCAGGTCGTCATTGATATGGCGCATGACCCGCTCATACGTAAAGTCATCCTCGTGACGAATCCCACGCACGATGTACGCGGCGCTGAGCGACTTGGCGTAATCAACGAGATACAGATTCTCAAATGTATCCACGCGGCAGTTGGAAATGCCGGACGTGTCCGCTTCGATCAGCTTTCTTCGCTGTTCGATGTCAAAAGTGCAACGCTTTTGCGGATTGATTCCGATCGCGACCACCAGTTCATCAAACATCGCGGCGGCCTGTTGAATCATCCAAAGATGACCATTCGTGATGGGATCGAAACTGCCGGCATAAACTGCGGTTTTCATGGCGCTGTCAGGATAACGCAGATGGGCGCGAGAATAATGTGCACATATGTTCCCGACAAAAAATCAGTCCTTGCTGGCCGCTAAAATGATTCTGTGCTGGCGTTAGGTCACTTTCGTATTGCGGGGTGCTCATTGACGGACAGTCGGTTCAGTGTGGTTGAGAACGGCGAGGGTAAGCAGTTGATTCTGCACATGCCGCTGCCGTATCGCCCCGTTCCGCAGGCGGTTTGGAACACGGATCTTTTTGCGATCTTGATCGTCCCGATCTATTGGCTGGTCACCGCGATTCACCGGGCGATCAAAAAACCCGTGCCGCCGCCTCGGGCTTTGTTTGAGATCACACCCGATCGGTTTCACATGGAACTGGTGGATCCCGAAACGGGCGAGCGAACCACGTTGGAATGCGACCCGGCGAAGATCGTCGAACTGCGAAAGAACCAATACAGCCCCGGCATGTGGATTCACGTAACCGGCCAAACGATGGAAACCCATCTGGGCGATATCGATACCCAAACCATTGAACTGATGTGCGAGGAGTTGCGAGAGATGATTCGGTCGGACATGGAGCAGAAGCAGTAGCCCTGGACCCGCGCAGACAGGAATGGAAAGCCAAGTTACAAACGTGTCAATGGCATTTACAGCAGCAGGTCTCATTCCGTTTTAGTCGCGCGCCACCAATTCTGAATTAACTCTGCACATATATTCCGCAGTCATCTGCTGCGGCGTTAATAATCTTCCACGCCAATGATGCATCCGTTGGCTTCACTCCGTTGACTTCATACGTTTCTGTTCCGTATTCGTGGCGAACCGTGATCTTGATTGCGTTCGGGTCTGTGTCATAACTATGACGGTACTCCCAGTCCTTACCTATTTTCGCTGTCTTTGGAAAGTACTTAAATGCTGCTTGGATAAACGTCACTTGAAGGCAGGGACACAACTCGACATCTTTCATGCGACGGCTCAACGCATGACTAATACGGTCGAGGTCAAATTGAAACGTCTTGTCATTTACAAATGAGCCGTATGTGAACAAATCACCCCAATCGCTCCAATCAAGATTGATTCGCTTGCAACCCCATACATTCAGCTTGTTTCCTTCAAGGCCAAAGCAGTAGTTTGTTGAGTTGTAGGCCTCCGCTCTCTCCTTATAACACCACGCAAAATCAAAAGAGTCTCGCCAATCCACAAGCCTTCCGTCGACGTAGGCTTCTTTGTTCTTCAATGATGACACCGCACCTACAACGCTAAGCAATAAGTCCATGTCGTCTCGCGATGATGTCAGGCAGAACCACTTTTTGCCCGATCGCTCTGCCTGTTGAAACGTCGGAGATGTCTTGGCCAGCCTTAATGCTTCATCAAACGAGACGGACGTAGATTCCGCAAACGCAACCGTCACTCCAATCGGCGGAATAGCCAAGTCCACCTGCTTTGATGCGGTTACAGATCCGATTGGATTTCCACAGTTCGAGCAAAATTTGGACCCCGCATCTAATGGCTCGCCACAGGATGGGCAACGAATAGACACGCTTTTCTGTCGCTCTTTTGCCTCAGCCAGAATGAGATTTACTTGCTCTTGGGAAATGCCAACATTCTTCGACGCATCAATTAGCTGCGATTTCTCAATTTCATCAATTCCACCATCAGCCAAAGCTACTTCGATCATGTCCTCAAGATTACGAACTCTCAATGAGAATCGACCCAAACCATCCAAGTGGATCGAATGAGCCAAAGCACTTTTTTGAGCTTTCTTGAAAATGGTTTTTGTGGCACCAATTGACGTGCGAATGCTATCCAGCAATGCCTCTTCCGCAGGGGTTAACTTTGAATCGGCGTGCGCAATTGCTACTGCATTTGTTAGGTACAACTGTTTTTCATCATTCGTCACAATTGAGCCTCCGGTGTCACAAGAATGATGATAACAAAACGCTGCCATCGAGTGTAGCAACTTGGCTGTAGATAGAGTCAGGAACGGAACTCGAACCCGCAAAGGTGAATACAGGAATGCCGGCCTCCACAAACAATGGCCGCTTGTTGAGAATTCTCGTGGCATTGGCGGGGTTTTGTGGTACGTTTTGATTGGTGCGCGCCAAGGCGCGGTATACTTGACGTTCGCGTTTCGACCATATGGGATTGAGTAAACAGTGGATGAAGGAGAAATGCCCGATGAGGGTTCGATTCAAATGTGATCGCAAGCCAATGACCTCCGGGGCCGGTGTCGGCGTCGCCATGATCGCGGTGCTGGTCTTGCTGTGCGCTTCGGGGCCGTCGCACGCGGTGACGATCGTCAACCCGTCCGCCACGAATTTGAGCGCCAACCCTCAATCCTTTGTTGCGACGGGCATCGCCCGGTCGTTCCAGACCGCCAATGCGCTCGACACCGTCAATAATGCCGGCGGCCAATCGACACTCGCCAATCACTTCATGTTCAACAACGCCATCCACGTCGTTCAACCTGACGGCCCGAACTTCGCGCTGGTGCAGAACCGCATTGCGGCCTACCAACTCGACTTCACGATCGACGACCCGACCAACGCCGGCTACGAGTTGATCGTTGATACTAACTATCGCGGTTACACCACGGCCCAATCCCATAATGGCGTTCAAGTGACCGCCGTCGCTGGTTCGATGTCCGGCTTTATTGATACCGACACCACCGATGCAGTCGACACGCTTGTCGGCTTCAATCCCAATTTCATCCCGGAACTGTCGAACGCCGTCGGCGGCACAAACACCACGTCCGCGCTGGTCAATGTGCTCAAGCAAAGCAGCAACAGCTACAACGCCGGCACGTTCAGCGGCACGCGACACATGGCGTTGCGGTTTACCACCTTCGGCAGCAACAACAACGTCTTCATGCAAAACTTCGGCGACGGTGAGGCTGCACTCCGATTCGGCCTGAATCCCGTGCAACCGGTGGGCGCGCCGTCACTCAGCCTCGGCGCCTACCCCGGCCCCGATGGTGAATCCGCAAGCGATCACGGTCATTTCGTCAATATCACTGTCCGACCGCTCAGCCAGCAAGCGCCTCCCACCAACACCTCCGCTGTTCCCGAACCCGCATCCGTCTCCTCCCTTCTCCTCGCCTTAGGCATGCTCGTTCGGCGACGACGCACCGTTTGAAGATAGGTCCGGACCTGCACTTCTACGTCACTGCCGTAGAATCTTTTCCATCGCTTTACCTTTGGCCAGTTCGTCGATGAGTTTGTCCATCCAGCGAATTTTCTGCATGAGCGGGTCTTCCACTTCCTCGACGCGCACACCGCACACGACGCCTTTGATCAGCGAACAGTTCGGGTGCATCGCCGGCGCCTGGGCGAAGAAGGTTTCAAAATCGTTTTCCTGTTCGATCTGCTGTTTTAATCCCGCGGCGTCATATCCCGTCAACCAGCAGATGATCTGGTCCACTTCCGCTTTCGTGCGCTGCTTACGTTCCGCCTTTTGAACATAGAGGGGATAGACCTTGGCAAAAGGCATCGCGAAAACTCTGTGGTTGGACATGGCGGTGACTCGTCTTGGGTGTAAGCTCAAATCGATTGCTTACTTTCAGGTGGTCGGCTGCATCGTCGGACGAAGCATGCCCAGGAAATTCGCCAGCAGCAGTGGTCCTTCATCCGTGAGGAAACTTTCCGGATGAAACTGCACGCCTTCCATGGGGGCGTTAAGACCCTCGCCAAACGCGCCGGGTTTGGCGCGGAGGCCCATGATTTCGTCTTCGTCAGTCCATGCGCTGATCTCAAAGCGAGAGTCGTCGAACGAGTCGCGGCGAATGATCAGGCTGTGGTATCGCGTGGCGGTCATGGGATTGCTCAGGCCTTCGAACAACCCTTTGCCGTCGTGGTGGATGGGCGAGGTTTTGCCGTGCATGAGGCGGACGTTGCGTTCGACGGTCATGCCGTACACGTGACCCATGCACTGATGGCCGAGGCAGACGCCCATGAGCGGGACTCGACCGGCGAAGGCTTGAATGATGTCATTGGACACACCGGCTTCTTTCGGTGTGCACGGACCGGGCGAGATGAGCACACGGTCCGGTGTCATCGCGACCGCTTCGTCGGCCGTGATCTTGTCGTTGCGGATCACACGCATGTCCAACTTCGCAATCGCGGCGTCGGCTTCTTCAGGGGTAGCAGCATCGGCGACGACGAGCTCGCCGATTCGCTGTACGAGGTTGTACGTGAAGCTGTCGTAATTATCGATCAACAGGAGCATTCGAATATGGTAGGTCGAAACAGGGCGTCAGGTGGAGGATATGGGGATCGGCGGCGTAATGCGGTGCACAATTCTGCTTTCTATCGTCCAGCTTCGTACCCTGCACCCCGATCCCGGCACCCTTCTTTCGCAGTTATCGCACCTTGCTCAAGCTCGTGCTGATTCTTGCCGATTCTTAAACAGGCAGGGAAAGGTGCGCCTTCCTCAGGAGCACAGCCATGAGCATCATTGGAACAGGCGTGGCCGCGGGCGTGGCGCAAAGCCAGCACCAGGCCCAGCAGGTCAGCCGTAAACAGAACAAAGACAAGGACGGCGCCGCGGACGAAGCCCGCCGCGTCAAGGACATCGTCGAAGCGCATCTTCAGGCGCTCGATGAAGGCGATGACACCGACGCGAACACCGCCCAGGTCCGCATCGACAACCACGTGCCCGAGCACCAGAAACAGCCCGGCGACGCGGTCGAGACCGTTGAGCCCAACGCGGCCAAACATCCCAATGACGATCCCCCGCCGGGGTTGTCGCATGTTGATCTGACGGCGTGATGATTTGCGGTCGCCGTTTGCGGCCGGAGCGCGTCGCAAGCGACACGGCTAAGCGGATGCCCGTTCGTCAAGTGATCTCGACGCTCTACTGCACACCTCCACAGAATTCACCCATCGCCGCTGCGCCCGCTATCATCCACGCCTCATGGGCGCCGTGCTTCCCATCCTCCGTCACGCCGTGCAGACCGACACCGGCCAGCGACGCCTCGCCAACGAGGACGCGTATTGCGTGGACGCGCGCATGAACCTGTTCGTCGTCTGCGACGGGTTGGGCGGTCGGCCAAGTGGCGAAGCGGCGTCGCAGATCATCAGCCATTCGATCGGCCACCTGTTGCGACGCCGGCTTCGTAAACTGAAATCGCTCGGCCCTGCGACGCTTAAACAACTTCTGCTTGATCTCGCTGTCGAGCTAAGCGAGTCGCTTTACGAAGAATCCAAACACCACGACGTGCTCGCCGGTATGGGCGCCACGCTGCTGGTCTTTCTGGTCGACGGCAACTTCGGATATCTGCTTCATGCGGGTGACAGCCGGGCGTTCATGCTTCGAGGCGGGAAGATCCACCAACTCACCGAAGATCACTTCCGCATGGGCTTGCCCGGCAGCGACCCGCTTTACCCTGCCTTGCCTGAAGAGGAAGAACAAGTCGAACGCCGGCTCATCACGCAGTTCATCGGCGCCAAGCGGCCCATCGAACCGAAATGCCAGGTCTTTCAACTCGAGCCGGGCGACCGCGTGTTGCTTTGCACTGACGGTCTGACTGATCCGGTGGAACCGAAATACATCGAGCGCATCATCCGTAAGCACGACGATCTGCAAATGGCCGTCCGCACACTCATCGACGCGGCCAACCGTTGCGGCGGACCGGACAACATCACCGCGTTGATCGCCGAGTACCACGGCACCCGCCCGATGACCGCCGCCGACACGCGCAAGCCGCCGTCCACCATTCCGCCGAACCCGTTGCCCGGCGCCGCGTCCGGGTTCTTTCACATTCTCCAGAACCTCGAAAAAGACCTCGGCTGGCTCCGTGACGGATCGCGCGAGAGCAGCAACGCCAACAAACTGCACGCTCTCGCCGCTACCAAAAAACGACTCGGCAGCGATGTCTACCGCCACTTTCTTTCCATGGCGCCAAGCGACAACCCATCACACGTCTTTCATCGCGCCTGCGTGCTCAGCGAAAGCGGTTGGCGCCAACGCTACGAAAACCATCAGGTCGAACTTGAGCCGTTCCTCAAAGCCATGTGTAACGGCAGT
This sequence comes from Phycisphaeraceae bacterium, assembly GCA_028281215.1. Lineage (GTDB taxonomy): Bacteria > Planctomycetota > Phycisphaerae > Phycisphaerales > Phycisphaeraceae > JANQKH01. The sequence goes on from JANQKH010000314.1 coordinate 6,363, forward strand.
GTCCGCCTCAGTCCGCTGCTGTCGGCCGACGAAACGTCCCACATCATTAAAGTGCTCTGGGACGATTGGCGACGTGTCGAACAACGCTACTTCCGCGTCTGTCACCGCGAAGCGATCAGCGAAGATGAACAGACCCTCGACCTGCTCATCGAACACATGTACCAAAGCGTCCGCACGCTCATGGGCCTGATGGAATTCTTCCCGCAGTTCATGCGCGAGGACGGCAAGACGGATTCGCAGTTAGGCTTGTCGTTGTGATGTGACGGCCTCGACACCGAGTGTGTGTGTCTTCAAGCTGTGCCAGGCTGACTCGCCCGGCCATGCGGGTTCTCACGCCAAGGCTCGCCCAACCGTGCGTTATCATGCGCCTGATCTTCTCCGAATGCACCGAGGCACACCCATGCGAATCGCCGCCGCTCTTGCTCTGACGCTCACCTTCCTTCATGTCGCCGCCCCGCGCGCTGTCGGCAACGATCCCAAGCGCCCCAACATCCTCTGGATCAGTTGCGAAGACATCAGCCCCAACCTCGGCTGCTACGGCGACACCTACGCCCGTACGCCCAACCTTGATCGCCTCGCGTCGCAAGGCGCGCGGTTTACCCGTGCATTCACCCATGCGGGCGTCTGTGCCGTACTCCGCACCGGCGTCATCACCGGCATGTATCCGGTGTCGATCGGGTCACATCACATGCGCAGCCGCATCGTGCCGCCGCCTTACGTCAAATGCTTTCCGGAATACCTTCGCGCCGCCGGTTATTACTGCACCAATCGCAGCAAAACCGACTACAACTTTGAACCGCCGCTCACCGCGTGGGACCAGCAAGGCAGAAACCACAACGACTGGCGCGGCCGCGCGAAAGGTCAGCCGTTCTTCAGCGTGATCAACATCACCGTCACCCATGAATCGCAAATCCGTCATGGCGACAAGCGTCACGAACAAGTTCTCGCCGCGATTCCCAAGGAACACCATCACGATCCCGACAAAGCCGGTGAAACACTGCCACCCTACCTGCCCAACACGCCCGCCGCGAGAAAAAACTGGGCGTGGTACCACGACAACATCAGCTTCTTCGACAAACAGGTCGGCGAGGTCCTCCAACGACTCGAAGACGACGGCCTAGCTGACAACACGCTCGTCGTGTTCTGGTCCGACCACGGCATGGGCATGCCGCGCGGCAAACGATGGATTTACGACTCCGGCACCCACGTACCCGTCATCGTCCGCTGGCCCGGCAAAATCCAAGCCGGCACCGAACGTATTGACCTGATGACCATGATCGACCTGCCCGCGACGATGCT
>JANQKH010000333.1 GCA_028281215.1 Phycisphaeraceae bacterium
TGAAGTGAAGTGGCCGAAAGGGGCGGAGGAAAACAAGCGCACGATTCGCCAGATGGTGCGCGTGCCGGTGCCGTTGAAGGAAGGGGAAAAGGCGCCGCCGGTGGACACGACCGTCGCCGCGGCGGACAACCCCAACATGTCCATGGCGAAGCCGCAGATGGTGCGCTCGGCGTACAACCTTGAGCAGGCGATCGAAGTCGACTTCGATGCCGTGCTCAAAAAAGCGATGGAAGAAGAAGCGCCCGAAGTGGCGATGATGCAAGCCAAGAGCGCCGAGCAGATCGAAGCCGAACGAATGGCGATGCAGCAGAATCAAACGCCACGCCGCCGCGTGCGCTATATGACCAAATATGTCGACGTCGACATCAACGTGAACCCGAAATTCAGCACGTCGTATCGCATGGCCTCACCGGCGCAACCTCAGCACTTCCTGCGCGTGTTCGGCCAGCCCGGTCGCGCTGAGTTGGGCGACTTCCGCGATGACAATCCGTCGATGCGACAAGCCCTCATGATGCTCAACGGCAGTCTGACGCATGAAGCGTCGCGCGTCGGACCATATGAGCCGATGCACAAACTGCTGACCGGCTCGAAGAGAAATCTCGATAAGGCGATCCAACTGGCATACCGCGAAATCATGACCCGCGACGCGTCGGCTGACGAAATCGCCTTCGGCAAGCAGGTCATCAACGCAGCCGACACCCCACAATCCGGCATGGCCGACCTTCGCTGGGCGCTGCTGAACAGCAATGAGTTCCGTTACATCCCCTAAGCCGCTTGCGGTTTAGCCAACGCTTTCAAACAAGAACACCAACCGTCACCCGCGGAGACTCGCAGATGTCCAACTCCCTTCAATCCGGATGCAAAGGCTATCACCTGACCCGCCGCAACATGCTCGGTATCGCAGGCGGTTCCATCCTCGGCATGAGCGTCAAAGGTTTGGTCGCCCAGGCCGCCACACCCGCCGCGGTGTCCGCCGCCAAGTGCGACCACGTGATCTTCTTCTGGTGCGGCGGCGGCATGAGCCACATCGACACGTGGGATCCCAAACCCGGCCGACCGACCGCGGGTGAGTTTTCCCCGATCAAAACCACCGCTGACGGCATTCAGATCAGCGAGATCTTCCCAACGGTCGCCAAGCAGATGCACCACGCGACGTTGATTCGTTCGATCGCGGGTCAGAACGGCGCCCACGGCCGCGCGTCGTACCACCTGCAAACCAGCTACAACGAAGCCGGCAACCTGACGCACCCGGGCATCGGTTCGGTCGTCGTGCACGAGAAGGAATCGATCAGTGACCTGCCGAGCTACATTTCGATTAGTGGTCAGGCCCGCCGCGCGGCGTACCTCGGTCAGAAGTGCGAGGCGTACTACGTCGGTCTGCCCGGCGAAAAGGATCCGTACCTTCAGTTTCCCGAAGGTATCGCCAAGGCTCGCGGCAACAAGCGGCTGGACATCCTCAAGAAACTCAACGGCGACTTCAACGCAGGCAAAAAAGACCCGCGCCTCGACTCCACGCAGACCGCGCTCGACGACGCCGTCCGGCTGATGCGCAGCCCCGCGCTCAAAGCATTCGACCTCGAAGATGAGAAGCCGGAAACGATTGCCCGCTACGGCGACAACAACTTCGGTCGCGGCGCACTGCTCGCCCGCCGTCTTGTCGAGAAGGGTGTGCGCTTTGTGCAGGTCAACCGCGGCGGATTCGACAACCACGGCAACATCTTCCCGGCGATGACCAACCACGGCGCGATCATGGACCCGGCGATCGGCTCACTGATTGAAGACCTCAACGCCAACGGCATGCTCAAGCGCACGATGGTCGTCGTGCTCAGCGAGTTCGGCCGCACCCCGCGCGTCAACAACAACGCCGGCCGCGACCACTGGGCCCGCGTGTTCAGCGGCTTCTTTGCAGGCGGTGGCGTCAAGGGCGGCCACGTGGTCGGTTCTTCCGACGTCGACGGCATGGAACCGAAAGATCGCGCTGTCAAAGTCCCGGAAATTCACGCCACGCTCTGCCACGCTTTGGGCATCAATCACAACAAGAAGGTG
>JANQKH010000397.1 GCA_028281215.1 Phycisphaeraceae bacterium
CTGCAGCGATTGATCGTGAACAGCGCAAACAGGCGATGGATTCGCCGACGGTCAAGCAGATTATCGATATGTTCGATGCCCGCCTGATTAAGACCTACACTGTCCAATCAGAACAATCCGGCGACGTGGACCAGGGCGATGAAGACGCGTCGGAATGAGATCGACAACCCCATTCGAAGCATCACCATGTTCGACAAACTCAAAGGCATTGCGTCGCTGATGGGCAACGCCGGTCAGCTCAAGGAAAAGTTCGCTCAGATGCAGGACGAGCTCGGTCGTAAAACGGTCGAAGGCGAAGCCGGCGCCGGTGCGGTGCGTGTAACGGTCAATGGGCGTTTTGAAGTGATGCGCGTGCAACTCGACCAATCGATGTTGCAAACCCTGATCGGCCCCGGCGATGAAAACAACGCTTCCGCCGAGGAACAACAAATCAGGGCGGCCGACGACCTGCACATGATCGAAGACCTCATCGCAGCCGCCACCAACGCCGCGATGTTCAAAGCCCGCGACCTGATCAAAGAAGAAATGCGCGAAGTTACCGGCGGTCTGGATATCCCCGGTTTGGATGGCATGATGTGAAGCGTGGATTTGGAGAGAACTGATTCTTCTAAGGAAGGCAGGAAATTTGGATTTGGTGATTGGGTGATTGAACACGACACGCGACGGCAGATTCAATCGCCAAATCACCAGATCACTCCTTCACCAAATCCATCCCGCCGCCGTGCCCTCTGTGTTCTCCGTGAAAAAAGAGATTTTGATTGGATGACCAACCTGCCCTGTGGTTGACGCCTCACGACCATGACGACTTTGTTCACCGATGAAGCTGCGTTTGAAGCGGCGGCGAAGTATTTTCGGCTGCCGGTGTTGTCCGTGCGGCCGTGGTCGTTCGGCAACACGGAAATCGCCCCGCCGCCGGACCACAAGCGGGCGATTGTGTCACTTCGGGAATCGCGGTTGCAGACCGAATCGATGGCCGCCGAGGCGAGCGCCGCAGTACGGCATTACCTCGACGCTGACGCCAAACTGCTCAACGCCACCCGCGCCGAAGCGCTGTTCCAAGCCGGCTTCTATGTCGGACCCGGCACGTTTGATCTGCCCGCTGCGGGACAGAACGGCGTCGATCAACTTCGCCACGAACAACAACGCGTCCGCCAGGATGCCCTGCGTTTCCTCGATCGCTACGAAGACATGATCCGTATTCGCATGGGCACTACCATTCGCCTGTTGCGCCTGCGGCACATCATCGAATCGGTTTCTACGGGTGGGCCAAAAGACCCGACCGGACCGGCCGGCGTGTTCCGATTCGTGGCGCGGTTGTACGCCTGCCTTCATGACATGGATCAAACGCGCAGCCATTTCGATGCGCTGCGCAATGCGTTCGTATCGGCATTTATCTTGCTCTACAACCTCAACACCCAACCGAACAACCAGCAACTGATCAAACAGATTCTTCCGCGCGTGACTGCCATGCATGATGAGTTGGTGCTCATCCGTACCAAGCACGAATCAACACTTGCGCCGTTTGACGATCAAACCGATGCGAATCAACGCGATCGAAAAAAGAAGAATGGGCAACAGCCTTCATCACCCAAGTCACCAACGCTTGCCGACGTACTTCTGCCGGACATTGCGCCGGTGACGCAGGTGGATCAATTGATTCAGCACGCCGAACAATGGCTCAACGGTTTTGCACATCTGCACCATCGCGTCATCGCCCACCTCGCGGCGATCAGCGCGAAAGTGGAAGTGACCGTGGGCTTGCCGCCGCTGCCGCCCGTAGCGCAGTTGGCCGCAACGCATGATTGATATTGAACGGACGCGGCCTTCATGGTGTCATCCCCGGCTCCGTGGGAATGCAAAGACATGGTTGATTCCCCCCCTCGCTCATGTCTCATCGCTTTCAAATCTTGACGTGAACACCCATTTCTGATATCAATGTTCCATGGAAGCGAACGTTAAACACCCCCCTCCACCCACGCGGCCGTCCGTGGCCGACGCCATCCCCAACTCCGCCCCTGTTTCCCCGGATCAGTTGGAAGAGCCGGTTCGTGTGAATCCTGCTGACAAGATTGTCGCCGAGGGCATTACCTTTGACGATGTATTGTTGATCCCCGCGCGCAGCGACTTTGTTCCCGCTGACGCAGACGTCTCCACGCAACTGACGCGCAATATTCGATTAAACATTCCCCTGTTGTCCGCCCCGATGGACACGGTGACCGAAGCGAAACTGGCAATCAGCCTCGCGGCGGCGGGCGGCCTTGGTTTCATCCACAAAAACCTTTCCGTTGAGGAGCAGGTTCGTGAGGTTGTCAAAGTCAAGCGGTCCGCCAACGGCGTGATTACTGATCCTGTCACACTCACGCCCGACGCACCGGTCAAGGCCGCGCGGCAGTTGATGCGCGAACACAACGTGTCCGGCGTGCCGATCGTCGACCCCGCCGGCAAAGTCGTCGGCATCCTTACCCGCCGCGACATGCGATTCCTGCCGGACGATGCCCAGCCGATTCACGAAGTGATGACCAAAGACCGGCTGGTCACCGCGCCGCCGAGCACAACGCTCGAACAGGCGGCCGACATTCTCTACAAAGCCAAGGTCGAAAAACTATTGCTCGTGGATGACGCCGGCAAACTCACCGGCCTGATCACCATGCGGGACATTGACAAATTTGAGCAGTTCCCTAACGCCTGCCGCGATGATCGCGGTCGGCTCCGGGTCGGCGCCGCCGTCGGTGTCAAACAATTCGACCGTATCGAATCGCTGATCAAGGCCGAGGTCGATGTCATCGTCGTTGACACCGCGCACGGCCACAGTGAAAACGTCATGGCCACCGTCCGTGAAGTAAAACGCAACTATGACATCGATGTCATCGCAGGCAACATCGCCACCGAATCGGGTGCGCGGGATTTGATCGACGCCGGCGTGGACGCAGTGAAAGTCGGCATCGGGCCGGGCTCGATCTGCACGACGCGCGTGGTGTCCGGCGTCGGCGTACCGCAGATCTCGGCGATCATGAACGCCTGTCACGTCGCCGACCCGCAGTCCATTCCCGTCATCGCCGACGGCGGCGTGCGGCACTCCGGCGACATCACCAAAGCGATCGCCGCCGGTGCCTCGGTCGTCATGCTCGGCTCGCTGTTCGCCGGGCTCGACGAATCGCCGGGTGAGATGGTGATTCATCATGGCCGACGCTACAAGAGTTATCGCGGCATGGGCAGCGAAGGCGCCATGATGAAAGGTTCAGCCGACCGTTACGCCCAAAGCGGCGTCGAAGACAAAAAGAAACTGGTGCCCGAAGGCGTCGAAGGCCGCGTGCCGTACCGCGGTTCGCTCGCCGACTTCGTGTACCAACTGGTCGGCGGCGTCCGCGCCGGCATGGGCTACTGCGGCACACCCACAATCGAAAAACTCCGCCGCGACGCTAGGTTCAACCGCATCAGCGGCGCCAGCCTCGCTGAATCGCATCCGCACGACATTCAAATCACGAAGGAAAGCCCGAACTACACGGTGGAGTACCGGACGGAGGAATAGTAGGCTAATGACCAATGACGAAGCACGAATGACCAATGATCGGAACATGTTGATTCATGGCTGAACAGCAAATCCGAAATCCGAAATCCGAAATCCGAAATCCAACGGAATCCGACATTTGGGACAACGTTAAGCAGATCATCGGCGAACGGCGGATGACATTAGGGCATCATTGGTCGTTCAATCTGCGCAATGACCCCAAGCGGTTTCCGTTTGTCCTGTCGCGGTACAAGTTTGCCGCGAAGATGGCATGCAAGGACGCCCGCGTGCTCGAACTCGGTTGCAGTGAAGGCATTGGTACGCCGATCCTGGCGGAGTTTGCCAGGCGGTACGTCGGCGTCGACATGGATGAGCAGGCGATCGAAGCGGCGCAACAAAACTTCGCGGCGCCAGTCTCCAGTGATCCGAACAAACGCTGTGAACGGCTGTTCATCGCCGACGATTTTCTCAACAAGACCTTCGGCGAGTTTGATGTGGTCGTTTCACTCGACGTCGTCGAACATATTGTGCCCGAAATCGAATCGCAGTTCTTCGATACTGTGGCGGCGAACCTGACGAACGAAGGCGTGGCGGTCATCGGCACGCCGAACCAAACGTCGGACCAATACGCCAGCGAAATGAGCAAGGCGGGTCATGTGAATCTGTTCACCGCCGATCATCTGATGCAAGCGATGCGACGTGTCTTTCACAACGTACTTCCCTTCGGCCTCAACGACGAACTCGTCCACACCGGCTTTGCACCGATGATGCATTACCTGGTGTTTGTGGGATGTAACAAGAAGTACTAGCCACAGATGAACACGGATTATTCAATGAAGCCGGGAAGCCTAGAGGAGGAAGAATTCACACAGAGGCCACGGAGATTGAGAGGTCACGGAGGAAGCTGGGACAAATTGATTTGATAAAGAAAATTGTCGCGTGCGCACTAACTGTTCTATCTTCTGTTTTTCGGCTCTCCGGATTTCATGTTTTCCTGTTTCCCCCTCTGTGCCCTCTGTGATCTCAGTGTGCTCTGTGAAAAGGGAAATTTGCCAGGCGACTTATTATTAAAAAAACAACCGCAAACATGACTGACAACAAACAATCCCGCTGGGATCCCGTCAAGGATCTGATGGCCGGCGCCGCGCCCGTGCAGCTTGGGCCGATGCACAGTTATCACATGGCCAACACGCCTCGTCGGTTGCTGTACACGTTCAGCTACTACAAGTTCGCCGCAAAGATGATCGGCCAACAGGACGGCGACGGACCCAAACGCGTGCTCGACATCGGGTGCGGCGAAGGCATCGGCACGTGGACGCTCGCCAAGGAGTGCGGCTTCGCCAAAGGTGTCGACTTCGATGAAGACCTGATCGCCGTCGCCAAAGGGAATTGGGTCGAGCCTGATGAATCGAATGGCATCGAATTCAGTTGCGAGGACGCGCTGGCGATGGACGATGAGCCGTTCGATGCGGTGGTGAACTTCGATGTGATCGAACACATTCTACCGGAACACGAAACGGATTTTCTACAAGGTATGGCGAACAAACTGAAACAGTTCGGTTTGGCGATTATGGGTACGCCGAACATCACCTCGCAACCGTACGCGTCAGCCGTCACCAACGCCGGCCATGTCAACCTGTTCAGCGGCGAACGCCTCGAAGCCACGATGCAGAAATATTTCACCCAAGTGTTCATGTTCGGCGCGAATGATGAAGTCGTGCATACGGGCTTTCTGCCGATGGCGCACTATTTGATCGCGGTGGGCGTGAAACCGCGACGGGATTAAGAGGTTTGTAGAGAAGCCAAGAAGACAGGAAGTTTTCATTTGGTGATTTGGCGAGTGTTCCATCCGGATTTGACCTGGATACCGGTGATCAATCACACTAACCACCCACCATGCCTCAGTTTGAAATCACCATCTCGAAAGCGTTCGCCGCGGCGCATGCGATTTATCTTTACGATGGCGAACTGGAACCACTGCACGGACACAATTGGCCGGTGGAAGTCACCGTGGCGGCGGAGAAGTTGGACAAAATCGGCGTCGTGATGGACTTTCACGTATTAGAAAAATTGGTCGACGACTTGATCGGGCAACTGCACAACCGCAACGTCAACGACGTACCGCCCTTCGCGGGCGAAGCCGACAAACCGGCAATCAACACCACGGCTGAACGCATTGCCGAGTGGATCGGCCAGGAGGTGGCGAAGGGATTGCCAGAACACACCCGGCTGGTCAGCGTCCGCCTGGGCGAAGCACCAGGATGCACGGCGACGTTTCGGCCTTGAGCAGGCGATGGTTTGCCGTAGCATCGGAAGACAGGTGAACAAAACGACAGCCGCTGCGATTAACATATTCAAACTTCCAACCCCCACCCCATCGAGCAAGGCATGAGAAACATTCACGCATGGATCGGTTGTCTGATGATCACTTTGACCTTCACGTTCGGCGTAATGTCGGCCAAGGCGGACTGGCTTCAGTGGCGCGGGCCCAACGGCAACGGGGTAGCAGCGGACGGTGAGAAACCACCGACGTTTTGGTCGCCGACGAAGAATGTGATCTGGAAATCGCCCGTGCCGGGTCGTGGCCATTCATCGCCGATTGTGGTGGGGGACCGGGTCATTCTGACCACCGCCGACGAAGGGACGCAAGAGCAGTCAGTGCACTGTTTCAATCGCAAGACCGGCAAGCCGATGTGGAAGCTGGCGGTCAGTCGCGGCGGGTTTCACAAGAAGATTCACAACAAGAATACACACGCATCGCCAACACCGGCCAGTGACGGCAAGTTGATCTACGCGCTGTTTCCGCATCACGGCGACGTGCAACTGATCGCGCTCGATCTCGACGGCAATTCGCAATGGCAGATCAACGTCGGGGGATACAAGCCACAGAAATACACGTTCGGCTACGCGGCGTCGCCGACCCTGTTCAAGGACATGGTCATTGTTGCGTCAGAGTATGAGCAGGGATTCATCGCAGCGTTTGACAAGAGCAACGGCAAAGAGCGATGGCGCGTGCCGCGCGTGAATAACATCAGTTGGTCGTCGCCGATCGTCAAGCACATCGCCGGCAAGGACCAACTGTTGATCACCGGCGCGGACAAGTTCAACAGTTACGATGCGAACGACGGCAAACTGCTCTGGTCCGTACCTTGCATCACTCGAGCGACATGCGGCACGGCTGTGTGGGACAACGGCGTGGTGTTCGGCAGCGGCGGCTACCCGAAGTCGGAAACCGTGGCGATCAAAGCCGACGGCTCCGGCAAAATTGTGTGGCGCAACCGTGAAAAGGCATACGAGCAAAGCATGCTCGCACACGATGATCACCTTTACGCGGTAACCGACCGCGGCTTCGCGTTTTGCTGGAACGCGGCGACGGGCAAGGAAATGTGGAAGGGGCGACTCGGCGGCGCGGTCAGCGCGTCGCCCATCCTTGCCGGCGGACACATCTACGCAACCAACGAGCGCGGCAACCAGTTCGTCATCAAGGCCGACCCCGCCAAGTTCCAACTCGTCGCCCAAAACCAACTCGGCACTGAAGGCTTCGCCACCCCGACCATCACCGGCCACCAGCTTTTCATCCGCACCGCCACCACCACCGCCGGCAAACGCCAGGAGTGGTTGTATTGCATCGGAGAGCAGTAATTGAAGATTGATAGGAAAACCAGGAAGCCAATAGGAGGAAGCATTCACACGGAGGTCACAGAGTTTGGAAGATCACCGAGGAAGAGGAGAAACAGTTCACGGTTAGAAAAGATCGTCGCATGCGCATCAGCGGTTCGATCGTCTGATTTCCGACTTTCTTGTTTTCCTGTCTTCTTCTCTGTGTTCTCCGTGGCCTCCACGTCCTCCGTGACAAAAAGGCAAACCTGAAGCCTCCGATTACCTCTTCTCCGGCTTCGGCCGCTTCACCGTGTACGCCTCCACGCCATCCGCTTCCATGATCCGGTGCAGGCTCAAGAACGACTTGAGGCTGTATTGCACGTAGTCGGTGCGGATGGTGGGAACCGTAAGACCTTCCCTGGCGGCGCCGAGGACGCGTTGCGGGTTCTTGAAATACATCGCGGATTCCGGGCGAAACTGGGTTTGCAACAGGAACGCGTTGCCACGGATGACGGCTTCAAGGTTTGCCTTGGCTTCGGTGGTGTGTTTGGTGTCGCGCGCCAGTTCGTACGCGGCGGCGAGGCTTACGTTGCGCACAGCGGTGGGCAGCGTGCCCGGCGGTTTGAAGTAGCCTCCGAACCAGTCTTCGTATCGCACTTTCACGTTGTTGCGCGATCGCAATGCTTTGGCGATCTTCAACGCGTGGTCAAGATAAGCCCGCTGCTTGCTCTGCCGATACATGCGCTCCATGCCGATCAGCGTCCACGGATCCTGAATCATGCGGGTGACGTCGCGGTCCTTGTCACGCACGTGGATCACATAGTCGGCGGTCTTTTTAATCGCGTCCTGCCACTGCTTTTTAGGATCGGCCTTGTTCACTTCGTCCAAGGCCGTCAGCGCTTCACCCGGCAGGAACACGACCGACGTAATTTCATCATGCACGCGGCCGTCGGGATAAGTCTGATGCAGCGTGATATACCCGTTGCCCTGTTGCGCGGTGGTGATGCTGAGTGCGAAACGATCAAGCATCTGTCGATCATCGTCGGTAGCTTTGTCTTTCAGATGTTGAATCAACTTCGCATACGACATGGTGGCAAACGCATTGAACCGCAGGTAGACGTTGCGCTTGTCATCAATCACGCAGTGCACGCGTCGGCCCCGTTTGGTCCACGTACCGATCGCACGCTTGCCATACGCCAGTGCTCGCTGCGCCGCATCGATCAGACGCTCGTCTTTGATCTGTTCATACGTGTCCAGCAACGCGTAGGTGTAGCTGTAATGGTGCCCGATGCTGTATCGCGCTTCGTGTTCGTCGAGATCGGCGTGGTATATGAACGCGAACTGACCGTTCGGCGTGATGGAGCGAAGCAGGTATTCCTTCGCCTGTTTGGCGGCGTCCATCAACAGGTCTTTGGTCAACTTGTCGTACATCCGGTGGCCGCGATAAAGCTTGGCCGTCTCGTGCCTGTCCGCAAACATGCTGCGCGTACTGAAGCGCAGCAGGTCCGCTTTTTTCAGATCGAGGCCGTTGAGGTTTACCGCCTGTTTCGGCTCGCGCTGTTGCACGTATTTGCTGAACCGCTCCAAACTGAACACCTGAAAGTGATCAGCCAGTTCGTTGGCGACGATTTCCTCGGCGAGCACCGCCGCGCCGCGCTGGCGCGAAAAGGCGATCCCGAACAGGCTGCGCGGATACAGCATGTTCTTTGACAGGTCGGTGTCACTCTGGTCGAACACGTTCGCCACCAGATCCACCTTGATCCAACGCGGCTCGAACGTTTTGTTCGTTTCGCTGTTCAGTTGCAATCGTTTCAGCGCATCGTTCGTCGCGGCGATCAGACCCTTGCCGCGGCCGATCACCACCCGCGCCGGTTTGACCGCATCGCTGACCGAAATGAAAACCAGCCGCGGCTGGGTATCGATCCGCACCGCCAACGGCCATGCGTTGTTCTTATTGTTTTTGGTCTTGAGGATCTGGTTGCGCACGTACACCGTCACTGCCGACAACTGCTCATCCGTCGGCGGCACGCTGAACATGACGTCTTCGAACCAGATGGCGTTTGGCTTCGCATCGGCATCGGCCTTGGCATCAGGTGCAGCCATCGCATCGTTGCCGATGCCCGCAGTCGTCAGCAGTCCCCATAAAAACCAGTGTGAAACGCGCATGACCCCATTGTAGGTGACCCGGGCGGCCGCCGCCCTGAATCAGGCCGCGGGAAACACCGATATTTCCTAAGTCGATCTCACCAAGGATACCGGGCCCTGGACTTCGGACTCTGGACCTTCGGATCATGAAAACCACGCGCGACAGCAAGCTCACCGCCGAGCTGATCGGCGAGGAAACAATCGAGCAGCGACACCTCGATACGTTGTTGCAGGTCAGCCGCGCGATCGGCACTGTGCTCGACCGCGATCAACTGATCCGCCAGATCATCGAGCAGACCACCGTCGCGATGAATGCCGACCGGTCCACGCTCTTTCTGCACGACGCCAAACGCAGCCAGTTGTATTCCCGCCTTGCCCAGGGTTTGGAAGATTGGCCGCGCGAATTGCGCTTCCGTGATGACGCCGGACTCGCCGGGCACGTTTTTCAAACCCACCAAGCGTTGATCATCGGCGATACGTTTGAACACCCGCTGTTCGCGCGCGACGTGGCCGAGCGCACCGGTTATGTGCCACGCTCAATGCTTGTCGTGCCCATCACACATCGCCGCGATTATTGTGACGGCGTCCTTCAAGTGATGGACACCGAAACCAACGTGTTCACCGCCGCCGACTTGGCGCTGTTGGAAGCGATTGCCGTGCAGGTTGGCATCAGCCTGGACAACGCCCGGCTTTACGCCGCACAAAAACGACAGTTCGACAGTTTCGTGCATGCGTTCAGCACCGCGCTCGACGCCCGTGATCCGGTCACGCAGATTCATTCGATCAACGTCGCGAACTTTGCGATGGGCATCGCGACGTATCTCGGCATGCCCCGGCGCGAACGTGAATGGCTTCGCGTCGCCGGGCTGTTGCACGACGTGGGCAAGATCGGCACACCCGAAGCGATACTTACGAAGCCGGGCAAACTCAGCGACGATGAATTTGCGGAGATGAAACAGCACGCCGCGCACTCGCGCGAGATTCTTTCGCAGATTGAGTTCACCGAAGACTACGAACAGATCGCCGAGATCGCCGCTGCGCATCACGAGAAACTGGACGGCTCAGGCTACCCCGACGGCCTCGCCGGCGACGACTTGCCCCTCAAGGCTCGCATTCTCTGCGTCGCCGACATCTTCGACGCCCTCACGCAGGACCGCCATTACCGCAAAGGCATGTCAATCGACAAGGCATTCAGCATCATCGATGACATGACCCCGCACCAGCTCGACCCCGCCTGCGTGCACGCGCTGAAACAATTCATGGGCGTCGTGGCATAATCGCTCAAAATGGGTTTCGTCGGATGCAAAGTCATGTTTTTCAGTGGTTTACGTTAGTTGTTGAATAGTGGGCCTGTGATTCCATGCGTGCCGGGCGGTCCCGATGCATCAAACCTTGGGCAAACACATTCAACTGGCGTGGTACTTCAATGTGTGCCGCTTGAACCGGTCCGTCCTCGGACGGGAGCGATTACAATCCAATGTTCTCTCACCTGACTTGGCGTCCCTCGATCTTTAGCCCCGAAGGAATTACCTATGCAACGCAATCTTCTTTTCATCACCGCACTGGCATTCGCCCTGAGTTTGACCTTTTCGACGATCAGCGTCGCCGAGAAAGACACCTACAGTTGGCCGGGCTGGCGCGGCGCCGACCGCACAGATGTTTCCAAAGAGACCGGTCTGCTCAAGAAGTGGCCCAGCGGTGGCCCCAAGCAGTTGTGGGTGTTTAAGAATGCGGGCATCGGCTACTCCGGTTTCGCGGTGGTCGACGGCACGCTGTACACCATGGGCGCGCGCGACGGCAAGGAAACGCTCATCGCCGTCAACGTCAGCAACGGCACCGAGAAATGGGCGACACCGATGAGCGGGGTGCTCGGCAATCGCTGGGGTGACGGCCCGCGCGGCACGCCAACCGTGGACGGTGATTTTGTCTACGCCCTAAGCGGTCCCGGCACGCTCGTCTGCGCCAAGAAGTCCGATGGTTCGATCGTATGGCAGGTCACGATGGGCACGCTCGGCGGCCGCACGCCCGGTTGGGGCTACACCGAGTCGGTGCTGGTTGACGGCGACAAAGTCATCTGCACGCCCGGCGGCCGCAACGGCACGGTTGCGGCGCTGGATAAGAAAAGCGGCGACCTGCTCTGGCAAAGTGAACAGTGGACAGACGGGGCACAATATGCATCGCCCATCGTCGTAGAGCACGGCGGCAAGCGGCAGTACATTCAATTGACGCAGAAGACACTCGCCGGCCTCGATGCCAAGACGGGTAAGGTCATCTGGCGTTCGCCGTGGCAGGGTCGCACCGCCGTCATCCCCACGCCGATCTTCAGCGACGGCGTGGTTTACATCGCCAGCGGGTACGGCGTCGGATGCAAAGCGGTCGACCTCAACAGCGGCGCCAAAGATATCTACGTCAACAAGGTGATGAAAAACCATCACGGTGGCGTGATCAAGGTCGGCGATCACCTGTACGGCTACTCCGATGGCGCCGGCTGGGTTTGTCAGAACTTCAAGACCGGCGAAATGGTGTGGAACGAAAAACGATCCCTAGGCAAAGGCGCGGTCGCCTGTGCTGACGGCATGCTCTATTGCGTGGACGAGCGCAACGGCAAGGTGATGTTGGTCGAAGCGACGCCCAAAGGTTGGAATCCGAAGGGCGAATTCACGCTCTCACCGCAGACGAAGTTACGTAAGCCGAGCGGCCGCATCTGGACGCACCCGGTGATCGTCAACGGCAAGCTGTACCTTCGCGATCAGGAACTTTTGCACTGTTACGACGTGAAAGGCTGAACCGAGCAGGGGTTTGCTACGCTATAGATCGGACGCCCGCGTGGCGGGCGCGATTCCAATCACACGAAAGGTGGCGACATGAAACGTTTTCCGGTGGTTCTTGCGTTGTGGGTGGCGATGTTGGCGTGGAATGATCAGGCGCGCGCGGCCGACCTGTTGCCTGGTGCGGCGATCGGTGATGACACGGTCGCAATCGTCTGGGTCGACGTGACGAAGATCGATCACGAGCAGGCGATGGCAACGCTAAAAACAGCGATGGGCGATGACGTGAAGGTCATGGACACGCCCATGAAACAATTCGCGATGATGCGGCAGAGTTTCCTCAATGCAGGCGGGCAGGGCTTCGCGATTGTGGTGCGTGCACCGGAGACCGGCCGTATGCCGGATCCGTTCTTTCTCGTGAAGGCGAAACCCGACGCCCAACTTGAAGGGCTGGAGGCGTACCTGAAATTGCTTGCCGGCGGTGAGCCGATGGTGAAAGTCGGCAAGGACGCGATCATCGTCGCCGACCGCGATCGTGACATTCCTCAACTCGGCGACAAGGGCGGTAAGAACCACAAGCTGTTCATGAAACAGTTGTCGAAGTTGACCGAAGGCAAATCATCGCCGGCGGCGGTCGTGTTCAAGCCGAACAAGCGTTTGCGCATGGAGATGGATTCCGAGCGGCCGAACGCGGCGCAGATGGATCAGTTCATGCCCGGCATGTCGCAGTTGTTCTTCCTCGCGGACCACGCGGTGAAGTCGGAGATGATCACCCTGACGGCGACACTGGGCGAAAAACCGACGGCGACACTGACGGCGGTGACCAAGGATGCCGACGCCGCCAAGGCGCTGGTCGCCCAGCACGGCAAAGCGGTCGCCGGCTTGAAGCAAATGGAAGCGATGATCCAGCAGCAGGGCGGCCGCATCGGCGCGGAGGCCGCCAGCTTCACGATCATGAAACTGCTGTTGGATCAGAAGCCGAAGGTCGATGGTAAGTCGGTTTCGTTGTCTGCGGAAACCAAGACTATTCAAGGCGTCGGCAAACTCGCGGTCGGCATCATCAAAATGGAACAGGAGCGCGCCAAGCGTTACGCGTTGCAAAATCAGATGCGGCAACTGCTCCAAGGAATTCAGGCGTACGCGGCGGACAACAACGGCAACGCCCCGGACAAACTGGAAGACATTGCGAAATACATCGGCGGCAAGGACGCGCTGGCGAAACTGCTTAAACATCCGATCACCGGTGAAAAGGTGGGCATCCAGTATTTCAAGCCGCCGACCCCGTTGAGTCAGATCGAACGGCCTCACATCACCGCGCTGCTGTTCGAGGTCCGCAAAGGCAAGATCGTTGAAGGCGGCGTGACCGGTTACGCCGACGGTCACACACAAGGCGGGCGCAATACATTCAATCAAGGCGCGATCGAAGACAAGGTCAACGAAGCGCCGGCGGCCGTTGAGGAAGGGAATTAATCGCCGACACAGGCGGCGCAGTTCACATGGACGTATTCCTCAACGGAAAAATGGTGCCGCACGGGCAGGCTGCACTGAGTGTGGACGACGCGCTCGTGCAGCATGCGGTCGGCCTGTTTGAAACCATGTCGGTGAGCCACGGCAAGGCGTTTCGGTTGCAGCAACACCTGGATCGGTTGGCCGACAGTGCCCAGCAGCTTGGCCTGGCGCGGGAGTTGAACACCGAGCCGCTTGCCGATGCGGTGCAGCATACATTGGAACACAACGGGCTCACCGATGCGCGGGTGAGGCTGACGATCAGTCCGGGCAACACCTCGTTGCTGTCGGGCGAATCAAGTGAGCCAACACAGCCACAGGGCACGGTGTTGATCGTGCCCGCACCGCCGACGCAATACGATCCCGCCTACTTCGAACAGGGCGTGACGGTGTTGATCGCACCGCCGATGGCGAATCCGTTCGATCCCATGGCCGGACACAAGACGACCAGTTACTGGTCACGGCTGCGCACGTTGCGGCAGGCGGCGGCGGTCGGCGCCGGCGAGGCGATTCACCTGAATGTGTCGAACCATCTGGCGAGCGGTGCGATCAGCAATGTGTTCCTGATCAAGGACGGCGAACTGTTCACGCCGATCGCCCGCGGCGAAGAACCGGAAAACGCACTGTCGGCTCCGGTATTACCGGGCGTGACCCGCGCGGCGGTCATGGAAATCGCCCAGCGGCAAGACATGGAGGTCACCACGAAAATGCTGAGCATTGATGACCTGCTTGCCGCGGACGAAGTGTTCCTGACCAACTCAAGTTGGCATGTGCTGCCGGTGAGCCACGTGGAGAAGCACGTGGTGGGATCGGGGCAGGCAGGTAAGGTCACGCGGCAACTGCGCGAGGCGTTGCTGGCGTTGATTCAAGAAGAAACAGCATAAGTGTACAGTTGATCGCACCGACATTAGATGCGTCGCGAACCGTGGGTTCCACATGACGAACACACTTGTCGGCATCAATCGTTGTTCAAACCTTGCAGCCGATCGCGAATGATCTTTTCGAGATCCTCTTCACTGTTGACATCAGCGAGGTTGGGCGCTTTCACCGCTTCGCCGTCGAGACCTTTCGCTTCACCACCGTTGAGAGGACGGAGTTTGACGGCTCCGAGCGCGACGCCGGAGTTGTAGGTGGTAACGCCAATTTCATTGCCGCTGAAACGGGTGTCGCGGCGATCGAGGTCGCTGGTCTTGCCTTCCCATTTGACGAAGGATTTCCCGTCGAGTTTGGCGATGATCTTGGCGTTCTGCTCGCCGTCCTTGTCTTTGACGCTGACAGTGACGTCGAGCGTGTAGACCCGGCGGTTGGTCAGGCCGAGGTTGACAGTCGATTCGTTGCGGCGGGCATCTTCACCTTTGAGGTCGGACAGACCGGATTTCCCGTCGCCGGCAAAGTCGAGGGCGACGCGGACGCCGGAGTCGCCGACGGGCACGGCCACGGCCACGGTGCCGTCGCCGTCTTCACGGACGAACTTGACCTGAAGGTTGTAATCACCCTTGATTTCGTAAGGAAAACGCAGTTGGGCGAGTGAGTTGCTGCGACCGAATCGGCCGAAGCGACCACCAAAATCACCGAAACGTCGGCTGGCCTCGGAGCGTTTGACCTTGACAGTTTTACCTTCGCGGACCCAGTTGCCGGAAATCTTGTCGCGCTCGGGGTTGATCTTGGCGAGCACGTCGATCGCCTTGCCGGCCGAGCCTTTGACTTGCGGGACATAAGCTTCGCCGGACGCCGGCGGCAGGGGCGCTTTGGCCAACGATTCGTCGATACGTTTGAGGGAGAGCGTGGCGGCGGCTTTCTGGATATCGTCCGATTCGTGTTTCTCCAGAAAGACCGCAGTGTAAACCTTCGCGCGGGAAAGCATCGGCGCCTTGGCGGGAGGAATTGCCGGGCCGGCCAACTCTTCGTACCAGCCTGCCAGTTCCAAAGCCTGCGCGTCGGTTAGTTCTTCCAGGTTCTTTGCCGCCAACGGAACGAGTTTGGATTTCTTCTCGTCACCCATGATCTTGCTGTATTTCATGGCCGCGGCGGGATCGTCCATGTCGACCAGGTAGAGGTCGAACAGGGCAGTGTGCGCGGTTTTGTCCCAAGGGTTGGCTTCGAGGCGTTTCTGGTAGATCTCGATGCGCTGTTGGCTTTTGGCGAGCACGCTATAAAACTCGATCTTGGCCAGGACTTCATCTTTGCGATCGGAGCGGATGGCGAACGAGATCGGCCGGGCGCGCTGGAACAGCAACATCGCGCCGGCGTAATCCTTGGCTTTGAGTTTGTCGTCGGCTTCGTTGAGCAGGAACGACAGGTACTGTTCGCCGGCGTCTTTCTTGGCGTCGCCGGTGCTGCGTTCGTAGCCGCGCTTGTAGAGCGCCACGATCTTCGCCTCGGCGACCTTTTGCTTCGCGGGGACTTTCTCGATCAGCAAGCGCATCGCCGACTCAGCCGAGTCATAACCGTCCGGCGTGGTGCTCGCCAGGTTATACGCCTGTTCCAGCAGGACGGTCTGCAAGTCCTTGCGGTCGTCGGAACTCTTGGCGGCGGTGATCAACTGGTCGGCGAGCTGGATGTCATCTGCGGCTTCGGAGGTGGACTTGACCCGCTTGACCTCCTTGCCAAACAGCTCATTGAACGTCGCAATGGCACTGGCGGCCTCTGCAGTGGAAGCGGTCACGATCGCCCCGCACACGAACAAGCCAGCAATCATCAGGGCACGGCCGCGGAAATAACGATTCATGGGGGACTCCAGGTCTTCGCAAGTTGACGTTGGGAGATTGGTCCGCCGGTGGATTCTGCTGGTGGTCATTCTCTATTGTAAACGATCATCCCCACCGGGATTATGCATCTGCCAAACCACGATGGCCGGCGCGCAGTCATACTGATGAACCGGCACTTGATACTACATTTGATTGTTCGCTGGGTTGCGGATCGGGACAGCCTCGGCAGGGATTGGTCCCGAAAGTCCGTGCAGTGGAAGGGGCAGAGCGATTGCAAATATCCCATCATTCCCACGCAAGCGGGCATAACCGATGAGCATGGGCGTCCATGTGATCGCTTTGATGGAGGGGTGATTCGCTTGATTTGAGTCCGAAATCACGATACGCTTCGACGTTCCCCACAACCCGGCAATCGAGGGTTCCGTGAGGGGGTGTACCGAAGTGGTCAAACGGGTCAGACTGTAAATCTGATGGCTCAGCCTTCGCTGGTTCGAATCCAGCCGCCCCCATTGCCTCTCTTTCTCCCTACGCGTTTTTATTTACCACTTTCCCTGATGTATCTCGCCGTCTTCAGGGGCGAGCTTGCCCCGATTTGCCCTAGCCCGCGGCCAGTGCCGTCAGTGCCGGGTGTGTATTCAAATTCGTAGATCGAATCCGTCCAATCGCCGGCGACGGAGTGCCGCCAAACTGGACCCGCGACAGCTCCGCCAGGAACCATCGCGTACGGCCCTTTGAAGAACGCGTTCTCCAATTCGACTGGTAGCGTGTTTTTCATTTCCGCTTGATGAATTGTCAACACGCCAGCAGAATCGACGGCTGCCCGGAATGTCTTTGATTCGGATTTAAAGACAAACATCTGTCCATTGACGCGATAACCCGATCGCTCTTCCATATGGGTGCGATATACCGGTGTCAGCAATGTGGGGTTTGGGTGCTTCTCGTTCAACTGATCGGACAATTCACGCGAAAGCGAATTCGCCTTATCCAGATAGGGCGCATCCGGCCAGTGAATGCAACCGGGCAATAGCGATGCCATCGCTATGAGCAAAAACCAGCGAACAGACAGATTGCAATTGTCGTGCTTCATGCAGAATGAAGAAACGATTCGTGCTCAATGGTTCACCGTCATTGGTCCGCGCGGGCGATTTTCTTTTTCCCCACGCTGAATTGCCGCACAATCTTTGTTTCGTTGCCTTCCTTGTCCTTGATGCTCACGACAAGTCGGCCGTGGTCGAGGCGTTTGATAGGTGAGAGGAACTCGAATTCCCACACGCCATCCGCCACCTTCTTGAACTTCGGCGCGAGGTTGTGCCCCGGGCGGATGCCGCCCGCGTTGAAACTGGCTTCGACGTGGAGTGATTCCAGATCCAAGCCGCTGTAGTAATCATCCATGCCGATGCGGATGGAGCGCAGAATGACGTTCTGACCTGCAGCCGGCGTGTTGACCGTCAGCACCGGGCGGTTGTCATCCAGCATCCAACCTTTGCCGCGCTCGTTGGGTTTGTCCTTGTTGTAATCGAGGTCGATTGGGCAGCCGAGGTCGATCCATCGGGTGATCGTGCGGCGGTCTTCATCGGTCAGCGATTCAACCTTGATGAACTTGCCATCTGGTCCTTGGTATTTGCCGGCAACCGCTTCCGGGGGCGGCATTTGCGAACCAACGAAGTCGATGTCGAAGTAGCTGCGACGCTTGGTGTACTTTTCACCTTTGTGCACGACGTAACCTGCGCCGGGCTTCGGCTCGGAGGGGTGATCGTCGTTGTGGAACCCATCAAGGCGCTTACCGTAGATTTTCCACGTAAGCAGACTTCGCCGCGACTGAAGTTTGCGGATGTAGCGCGACGCGTTGGGGTAACCCCATGTGTCGTACGTTGGCGGCTTGTGACCGAAGCGTGCTTTTTCATCAGTGGCGAGGCGATAGTACGTGCCGGGCAAGTCGGCGTTGTGCGGCACTTTCTCCATCTGGCCGTCGGCATCGAGAATCAGATTCCCTGCCGGTTTGTCCCACGATTTCGTGTGACAGGCGACGCAACTCTTCTGAAGGATCGGCTGAATGTCGCGGTAGTATTCGACATGGGCCACCGCACGGCGTTCCGTGCGCAAACCCGCGTCATCTTCTACGTCCCATTGTTGTTTTGATTCGTCTTTCACTTTGCTTGTGACCATCGGCGTCAGCTTCGTCAGATCCCAGAGTTTGTAATGTTCGCTGGCCGCGGCGGTGTCTTTGAAGAGCGTCGGCTCCTGGCTGTGCGCGTGACACCCGCCGCAATTCGTACGCACTTCACCCGGGCGAAGCTGATGCCACGTCTGTGACATGTTGAGCACCATCCCGTGCTTGTCAATCGTTTGAAACGTGAACACGGTGTCGGCGGGAATTTTGGCGAGGAAAGAAGTATCGGGGTTGCCGTCGGGATCTATGGGTTGATTTCGGATTTGTGATTCTCCCTGGCCGTTCCACCCAAACTTGCGCAGGGGGATTTCACCGAGGATACGCAACCGCTCATTGGCATGACTGAAAAACTTGCTGCCTGACTCCGGGCCGCGATCACGATCGGTCGTGGGTTCCATTGCCAGAATGCGCACTGCATGAATGTCACTGTTCTCGTAAAGCCCGGCGTCGCCGCCCTGATTGTGCCAGTTCAGCGGCATGCCGTAGCCATGACTGGTAAACGCATCAAGCGCCTTCCATGGATCGACATACGCGTTGCCGCCGCGATGTTTACCGTTGCCTTTGCCGGCATAGGTCGCGGTCACTGAACCCTTCGGTACAACGCCGTTCGGATAACTTTCCCGCTTGTAAAAACTGGACGAACCGATCAACCCGAACGGTGTGCCTTTTGGAAGATGCTTCGATAACTTGCCATCATTCTTCAACGGCTCCAGCGCAACCGGTTCCTTGACGCCGTAAATCCGCTCATACGGCACCACCGCGCGCGGCCAACTCTCGTTGTAATTCGGATCGTTTTTGATCAACAGCATCTTGCCCGGTTCGTCGATCGGCTTGCCGTCCTTGATCAGATAAATCCCGCCATCCAACTGCGGCAGATAGGTGTATTGGTGGTTCGTCGGGCCCGGCGACCAGATGGTCAGCAAGTGATTGTCGGGCGCGCCCGATGGATGTGTGAACTTGCCCACCGCCGGCGACTTTTTGTCAGTGTGATCGCTCGGGTCGGCTGGCCCGTCGTGAATGTGCGCGAACGGCGTCAGCATCTCGCTCCCTGTCGGCATGAACGGCATCCGGTAGTAGCGACCCTTCGCGTTGTAATGCCGACCCATCCGCCAGGGTTTGTTGCGCGGATCACCCATGTACGCTGGACCGAAGGGAATCCGCGCATCGCTGTCCGGCTTCACCGACGGTTTCGCGGAGTATTTCACACCAGCGCCGGTGATTGTCCCCGAGACGGCCGACGAAATATCAAACTTGGGCGCACTTGGGTCCGGCAACTTAATGTAAGTCCCAAACCCCGAATTGTTCTGGTTGTAATACCCTTCGATGACAATCGATCCGTCACTCAACTGCGTTTGAAAGTGAAACCCATTGCTCGCGCCGCCGGGATCGAACGCGCTGACCATCGGCTCCCAGTTCGTGCCGTCCGGATGGATCGTCCAGACGCCCCAACTGATCCGCGAGCGAATGCCCTGCGACTCCAGCGTACTGAACATGATCCGCCCGTCGCGCAGCACCACCGGATGCAGCGCCCCGGCAATGTTCAGGTGGCCGATCTTTTCGATGTTGTTTGGATACGGATCGTCGAGTTTCACATTCTCATCACTGTCGTCCATGACGAACATTTGCAGTGCGATCGATGGATACCCTCGGCTCGGCTTGAAGCCATCGCGGTTCGACGTGAACACGATCTTGCCGTTGGGCAGTGGGTGCGGTCCCATGTTGAACACGCCGTAGTCGTAGTAGGTTTTCTTGTATTTGTTCTGCGGGTCGTGCCGGTAGTTCTTGCTCCACGTGTCAGCCGCGCCGGTGTTGGGCGTGAACTGCTGGTTGGTCAGCCGAACGATCTTGCGCGTCTTGAGATGAATCTTGTAGATGTCCGCCCCTTCGCGCGGCGGGTTCCACTGGTTCGCCTTTTCAAGATTGTGAATCTTCGTGTAGTAACACCACTTGCCGTCAAAGCTGATGATCGGATCGGTGATGCCGCCCTTGCCGCCTTCAACGAGCAACTCTTCGCTGCCGTCCGGATGCAGCAACATCAAGTCCGCCCCCGGCTGCATCGTCACCGGTTGCGAGAAGTCGGTGTAGAACCGCTTGTGCACCTTGTCGCCGGCACGCTTGGCGCGCACGTAGACAATGTCGTAATCCCACTTGACCGATTTGTCCGACGCGATGGGTTTGGGCGTGACGTCGAGCTTTTTCTCGAACAGCGGCTCGCGCTGACCTCGGCTGACGGCGGTGGTGAGCAAGGTGAGGCAGGTCGCCAGCAAGACGAGGCGGATCCGACGATCGATTGGCATGCCCATCATGAGGTGTCTCCGGTCGGGGCGGTGGTCTCTCTATAGTAATTGCCGCTGCGATCGGACCGGTTCCGACAGACTTTACGCAAATCTGACATTTACGTAAGCACTTGTTATTCATGTGATTGCATCAATATTAGCCTGAAACATCGTCCCGCAGATGATCGGAGGCTATCCTTGTGTTCGCCGATCGTATGGACATGGTCGGAATTGATTTTCGGAGAAAGCGACCGCCCCTCCTTGATGGGATCAGGCGGGGTCGCCAAGTAGTATGACCCGCACCGCATTCCCAGACCGATTAACAGAGAAGTTGCCTGTTCGCGTTGACCCCGACGATTCGGGTGATGTGATCCGTATGAACGCACCGGAAACGCCCAATTCAGAACCGTCCGCCCTTCCGCCGTTGCGGCTGACTGATTTTCTCGATGCCGCAACGCTTCAGGAAGTCCAGGACACGTTTACTGCGGTCACTCAGTTTGCGACGGTCATCCGGGATGCCGAGGGGCAGGCGATCACGCAGCCGACCGACGCCGCCAGCATCGCCCTGCGCGATGAGACGCTCGGGTTCCTGTTGACCGACGATGACATCGTTGACAGCGCCACCGAAGATCACGGCGACCGATTCAGCGCGCCGATCGTGGTCGACGGGCAGGTGCTGGGCTCGATCGCCATCAACCCGCCGACCGATGGCGAGGTGCTTGCCAGCGGGTACGACCCGCTTTCCGACCTCGCCAAGAAGTTGGGTGTGCCGGACGATCAGATTGACCCGGTGGTGCGCACGATTTTGCTCCAGACGGGTCCGAGCAAGGCGGCGGGCGTGCAGTTTCTTTACCTGCTTGCGAACAACATCACACGGCTATGCTACAAGGACGTTCAACTGCGACAGCGTATCGAGGAACTGAGCGCGCTGTACCGCATCAGCACGATGCTCGCCGGCCAGCGCGATTTAAACGTGGTGATGGCAAACGCCGCACGGTCGATCGCCGAGGTGATGAAAGTCAAAGCGGTGAGCATTCGCATGCTGGATGAGGTGGGCCGACTGCTGAACCCGCGCGCGACGTTCGGACTTAGCGAGCGATACAGCACGCGAGGCGTGCTTGACGTTGCCAAGAGTGAGATCTTCAGTCGGGCGGTGCGCGGCGAAGTGGTGATGTCGGAAGACCTGCAACACGATTCGCGCATTCTTCGGCCGGAGTACGCCAAAGAGGAAGGCCTCACCTCGATGCTCTGCGCCGGCATGGTGTACCTCGATCGTCCGATCGGCACGATCCAGGTCTTCACCGGTGAGCGCCGGCGTTTCAGCCGGTTTGACGTCGACCTGTTACGCGCGATTGCACAGCTTCTTTCCGCGGCGATTCAGAATGCGCGTTTGTACGAGCGCGCCAGCGAGTCACGACAGATCCAACGCCAGGTGAAAATGGCGGCCGCCGTGCAACAACGTATGCTGCCCAACCGGTTGCCAAGCGTGGAAGGCTTCGAGGTCGCCGCCCGCTACGTGCCCAGCGCCGAACTGAGCGGCGACTTCTACGACTTCA
>JANQKH010000425.1 GCA_028281215.1 Phycisphaeraceae bacterium
GCGTGGCCGACCGTGAGTTTTGCCGTGCCGCCTTTGGGCAGGTGGACAGCGATGACTTCGCCCGGTTTGGCGAAGCATGTCGCAGCGTTGCCTTCAACGAGTTGATCCGCCGGTACCATTTCATCAAGCGGCAACTTCTGAAAAAACTCTAACGCAATCCGCGTTTGCCGCCACAGATCATGCCGG
Source organism: Phycisphaeraceae bacterium (assembly GCA_028281215.1). Lineage (GTDB taxonomy): Bacteria > Planctomycetota > Phycisphaerae > Phycisphaerales > Phycisphaeraceae > JANQKH01. The sequence continues at coordinate 187 of JANQKH010000425.1, forward strand.
CTTCGCCAGTCTTCGCAGTTGAGGTCATTGTGCGGGTACTTGTAGCCGAAGTACCACTCGACGCCGCTGCTGCCCGCCATCAAACTGCCCCACAGCGCGTGGATGCGCATCTCGTCGTGGTTGTTGTCGGGCGGCCCGTCGGGTGTGACGCCTTTCTGCGCGGAGCCGGGTTCGTCGATGAAAATTGCCCACGGCCGGCCCGCCGCCTCAGATTTAAGCAACCACTTCTTGGTGAGGTCGTGAATGATGGTGACGTTGGCGTTGGTTTGCACGGACAGACCGTCAAAGGTTTTGTGGCCGAGCAGATCGCCGTACACCTTGTCGTACTGCCCCGGATAAGTGTGGCAGGTAATCGCGTGGTCGTACGGGTCGAGTTCTTTGAGGTAATCGCAGAATGCTTTGCGCTGTGCATCGGTGTTGGTGTTCTCTTCACCGAGATTGATGATGAGGCCGGGGTGGTGGCCGAAACGTGCGATCAGTTCGCGGTAGTAGAGTTTCCGGAGTGGGCCGAGGTCTCCGCCGTCGAGTAGTTGATCATTTTCAGTTTCCTGTGTGATGAAGTATTGCGACAGGCCGAGTTGGGTCATGTGCGTGAAGACGACTTCCCACTGGTCGAGTTTGGAGCAGTCGAAGCGGTCGCGTTCATTGGGTTTGGTCCAGGGCCAAACGTCTTTGCCGTCGCCTGTGACGTTCATGGTGAGGAAATAGACGCTGTTCATCCCTTGTGCGGCGAGGTAGTTGAGCGCGCCGATCATGCCTTTGCCTTTGTCGCCGCGCCAGGTGGGGTCGCCTGGTTTCCAGTCTTTGACGTGCGGTTTGTATTCGTGCAATTGCTGGGCTTTTTTGCCCTTGTCACCGGCGATCTTGTAGGTGTTGTCGAAATCGACGTATCCGAGAAAGTTCTCCGGCGAGTCGGCGCCGCCTTTGATGAAGTACTGCTTGCTGCCCGCGAATTGCAAGTAGCGCTTACCGACGTGTCGCAAGGCGCCGTGATAGCGAAAGTCGCGGCCCTTTTTGTCGGTTGGACCGATTTTGAAGCTGCCTTGCGCCGCATCGAAGCCGGTCGCTTCGCCGGCGGTGCGATCGAGGGAGATCGCCACGTCTTTGCCTGTGCGGAACGATGCCTGATAGAACCAGCGGCCCTGCGCCGGTGGCGCGAAGTGAACCCTCCACTTGCGGCCCTCGGTCGCGCCTGTTTCACCGGCTCGGCCGTCAGCGGCGAAATAGCCCGGTACGTTCAGGTGCAGCTTCTCCTTCTCGTTGGTGAATGCTACGTTGAGTCGATAGTCGCGAAACGGATTCACCTTTCCCGACTCGGATGTCTTTGGACCGTCGAAGGTGATCGTCACACGATGCCATTGCTTCAGTTCGCCGGTGATACGGGCGTCGGATTGCGCAAAGGTCGCGGGCGCGACCGTCAACCACGTGCCGGCAAGCCATGCGATACAAAAAAGACTGCGCATCATGGTGCTCTCCGCTATCTGAGGTTAGAGTTTTTTCTTTTGTGGTTCCAGATCGGGATTGTCGCGGTAGATCAACATCGTGCGACCCACCACGCCGACACATTGTGCATGCAACGCTTCACTGACCTGGTCGGCCAGCGCTTGTCGATCAGCGCCGCTGATGTCAGTAAATCGAATCTTGATCAGCTCCTGCCGGTCCAGCAGTTGGCCCGCATGGTTCACAAAAGAATCAGAAATGCCCGCTTTGCCGAGACGCAGGTCATCGTTCATCCTCTGCCCGAGCCCCTTGAGCGTTCGGCGTTGTTTGCTGGTCAAAGTCATGAACAGATGATAACGAAGGAAGAAGTGGGAAGTTTAAAGTCGGAAATATGTTGTTTTAAAACCAAGGCGCTGACGGCGCATGGTGATCGCAATTCTGAACTTCTCACCTCCCCTTTCAATCTTCCCACTTCCCCTTTACGGTAACTGTTGCACGTACCGTTTCAGATGCGGCACGATCACTTCCTTAGCGACGATCTTCAGACAGGAGGCGACGGGGATTGCCACGATCAGGCCAAGAATGCCGGCGACTGATCCGCCGATGAGGACTGCCAACAGAATCGCCAACGGGCTGAGGTTGGTGGCGTGACCCTGCACGAGTGGTTCGATGATCCAGCCGTCAATGATCTGGGCGACGACGAAGACGGCGGTGGGAACGAGTGTGATGGCGACGCCGAGGCCGGGCGTGATCGACGTGCCGCCGGACAGGCGTTCGATCCAGGTGAGGCCGACTGCCGCG